>JAAZXX010000086.1 GCA_014239995.1 Verrucomicrobiia bacterium | reverse complement strand
GTTCGCCAATCCAGTGGCAAAACGACGCCACCGCAACTCCTTTAAGGTATCGTCGATACCACTCACCGTCCACACATCCCCATGTGAGGTGCAGACCGCAGCATCTCCATTGGAAAAAAAATCCAGCCCACTGGTATAAAGAAGAGCATTCCATGGGTTCTCGTAGGGTAAAGTCAAGGTATCCAGCGTGTAAGTTTTACTTTCAGGACCTCGTTCACCCACGGTAATGATCTCAGGGCCTGCCATACCACGGTTACCTTGCTTGGTCCATTGATCCAGATCCACGGGTTTTGGAGCAGGAAGGACATCGGGTGATAAGGAAATCTGAAATTGAACCTTGGAGGATCTAGGAAGAATAACTACCTGATGAAATCCATCCTTGATCTCAAGGTAAACATCCGGAGACGAAGCGATGGAGACATTCATCCCGGTCTGTAAGGCCATCCTTAGCTTGAGGATTCTCGAACTGGGTTCGACGCGCAAATCTCGGGTGAAAGCATTTCCATAAAGCAAAGAGGGGCTGTCCAGAATATCTACACCATCAACCTTATAATGAAAAATAACGCGCTGTGCCGCCCGATAATGACCAAGATAACGAGCCCTGTTCTTAAGCAATAGCCCCAACCCATCTGCACGCGGATCCTCCCAGGAACCTTCTCTAGACATCCAACCAGTCCCATTTTGCATGATGCAGACAACGACACCTTCAATTTGATGGCGATACTCGGCACGTTCATCCTCTCGGCCTTCGAGAAATTTGATGAAGCCACCTTTCCAGAATGCCGTCACACGCAAAAGTTCGGTATCGAAGAGAGCCCCAGCATCGCCTTGATTTCCCAGACGCACGGCAATTCCACGATGGGTTTTCACAGGTATTGCAGCAGGGATAGCACCCAGATTTTTTTTACCGATGGAAAAGATGCCAGCAACAGTGGGACCTCCGTCCATCAGTGGGCGATATCGACGCATAACCTGCTTGGCACGCACGACAGCGGAATGCGGTAGAGGAGTGACTTGAGGGTGTTCCGGTAAAGCGGGCGCCTGATCCCCCGCTTTACCGACGTGCAAGATGCCTTGCATGCTGACGGCGTGTCCGGGCAGCGTACAGACAAAAGGATAATCAGCAAGCTCCTCCGGGACCCTGACAACCACTCGAACGCTCATTCCGGGATTGACGAGTGGAGATGCAGCAAGCACCGCGGGATGATCCGGAACATATGCCTTCTGGACAGCTTCAACACCCATTAACCAGGCTGCCTGCGCCACACGAAGAGCGATTCCTTTACCTGGCTTGCATAAGACCCAGTTGTGCTGCATACGACATGTGTTGTGAAATTCAAGGATGAGCTTTTCCCCTGGAGTGGCGCCAATCCATTCAGAATCATAGCGCATCTTGTCCGGGATAACCCCAAGCTTGATTACACGACCTGTCTGGCCATTGATGCAGGGCTCGATGGCCAACACAAGCCACGACATTGCGAATAAAAAGGTTAACCGGGTCATTTTATGGGTAAGGGGTTTGAACCCCGTAACAAGTTTAAGACTTCGGCATGAGATATCAAAGATGAATATGTGGAGAAACTATTGGCAAGGAACAGAGGTGAACCGACATGCAAATACGTCGTCAAAGGGGTTTCATCGCAAAGCAACATCGGGATCCTCGTCGCTCGCATTGACAGAAACGAAAGCACACCAGTTCATATCGAAAAAAATTAGCAGGGAAGTGGGTAGGAGTGATTATTAATTCCAAAAATTTTCAGACAAGCTTGCCTGCACGCTGCTGTATGGGCAGGCTGTCCATGGTAATGATCGAAAGGGAAAAAATCTTCATCCATCTCACATCACATGTGCACGAACAATCCTGGAAAACACAAATTCTAGGGGAGTCCAAGGACTGGATTTGCTTGAATAAGCATACTCACTTAGGAACAGAACATGACCATCATCATCAGGATCGTCCAACCATGGCGAGCATCATTGAACATGACCTTGAACGCCGGGCAGGCTGGATTCGGGAGCGAGAAATACAATGGTTGAAACCTGTGAATATAATAGATTTCGAGACTACGGGTGTCAGTTTGTGGGCGAAAAATGAAGCGGCAGAAACAGTGCTCAAGGATGCAATGCACTCGGAGTTACCCAACCGTACATACCATGCACTTGTTCATGGAACCCCTGAGGAGGAACAATTTGAAATTGATCTCAAACTCACGCCACATAGCTTGCAACCATGGGTGATGAAAGCCAGTAAAGACGGTAAAAAATCCGTAAGTCTTTTTGAAACCTTGACCCTGTTTCGGGGATATACACTTCTCAAGTGCCTCCCCATCACTGAACGTTATCATCAAGTCCGAGCCCATTTGGCATGTAAACAACACGCGGTGGTTGCAGATGCAACTTACGGTGGCGAGATGTTGATGCTTTCGCAACTGAAAAGCCATTACAGATTCAAAAAAGATCGACCGGAACGCCCTTTGATGGACCGTGCTACCATTCATCTGGCTGAATTGGAGTTTGAGGATCCTGATAGCGGGGAGTTGCTCAAGATCCAGGCACCCGTGCACCATGATTGGGAAGTCGCCCTCAGATACCTTGAAAAGTTTGCTGACGCGCTTGAATGATCTGCCTACGCATGTGCAAAAAAACTTTGGGCATTCTCATGCAATATTCGATGGCCGAGACGCAGCGCATCCCGTTCGCTGAAGTAACCTGAGACTACTTTTTCATGGAAAGTCTTCAGCAGAAGTTGCCGAAAAGTTTGCATGGTCCCAAAGGTCTCCTCAATATGCCAGTTATCCCCTCCAAGCATCATGCGCCCCTCATCGGGTAGAATTTCAATAGCCTCGTGGAGGGCAGATTCGAAGTGGGATGGGCTCAAAAGCCAAGACCATGTCAAATCTATCCAGATGTTTCGATATACAAAAGCCATCGCCAAAAGATCTCGACTCCACGGATAGGCAAGGTGCATAAGTAGAAACCGAGTCCCAGGGTTCCTTTCAACCAATCCTGCAACATGCATGGGATGCGATCCACGAATCAGTGCCGTACCTAGATGCATCTGTATGGGCACATCGATTTCAGCAGCCAGTTTACAGAAGTGATCTGCAATGTAATCCCCAAATGCAAGTTTCTCTGTTTCTGCGGGATTTCTCTTTCCCCAGGCCCTTCGAGCTAAGTCCAGGTTGGGAGCGGAGAAGGAAATGGATCGATCATATGCCAGAGCATTTTTCAGTGCAAGCTGACCACGGTTTTTCATCTGTCTTGTCAGAAATCCCAGTGCCTCCAAATAATCCTCGAAAGTCTCGGGGTGGAGGCCGGCACGGTCCAGTAACTGCATCGCTGAATTACCGTTGTGATCTTTGGAATCAGGATGCCATCCCAAGGCAAAGGCGTTGATGCGCATGACAGAGTAATAGCCCGAACCAAAACATGTACGGGCATCCAGCAGTGGATCTGTATAATCATCCGTGATGACTCTTGTGATATTGGCCCTCTTGAGAATGTTTGCCTGAAAACCTTTCTGCAGGTGGCTCTGGATCACTCGGGCGTTCAAGGCCTCCCAGTTTCCCTGGTGAATCTCCTTCGCATCCTCCACACCATGGATAGCAAGAATCCCTCTGGAGAGATTTCGAACAAAGCTGTTGGATCCGCGCTGATCCAGGTAAGGACTCAAATGCTCCCATCCGAAAGATTCCATGACCGGTTCCGAAGAATCCTCTCTTTCATGCTCGGAGGGCAAGGGATAAGGGCGGCGCAAGGTCCATGCAGCATAACTGTGACGGAAGAGGTCCAACAAATGCACCCGATTGGAGAGAAAAATAGTTGGAATGTGATGTTCATGAACATCAACGATGGGAGCGTCAAGCAGTTCCCTCTCCCAAGATGGCAGGCAGGATTCCTTCATCGTGCTGGCGGGCGTGCTGGATATCAGTTCATGAATTTGTAAAGCCCGGAAACCGTCCTGACATACATGGCCTGATGGTCAAATCCGGGAGTGGAATGGGTGGTTGCATCAAGATCAAAACGATTGAGCACTTGAAATTTTTTCTTGGCAGCCACCACGACAATTTCACCTGTGGTGGAAACGCAAACGATTTCATCCCCCACGGCCACCGGAGAGCCAAAATACCTATTTCTCACACGCTCTCGATAGAAGGCTTTACCTGATTTCGGATCTGCACAGGTAAGAAAACCGCTGTCACTCCAGAAGAAGACGAGCTCTCCCACCGCAATGGGTGTTGGAACATAATTGGCAGAGTGACGTATCGCATAGGCAAGCTCCACCTGCTGGCCCAGAGTATGATCGGGGGGATCAACTGCAACCACGTAATTCCCTCCCCCGCCGCTCCCACAAGAGCCAAAAATCTTCCCTCCCGCCACGATGGGAGAGCTACAACTACGCTTGTCGAAGGCCTGTGCATAGGACCAGGCCACAGTTCCTGTATCAGGCTGAACCGCAGTAATACCATCCGCAGCACTATTGAAAATCAGATAAGCTTTTCCATCAGGTTGGCTGTAAACGCATGGGGTTGAATAAGCGGCCTTGTCACTGCGGCGTGGGCTTGTCCATATTCGGCTGCCACTGTTTTTTTCAAGTGCACAAAGGAAACTTTGTCCCTTTTGATCATTGGCAAGAATCAACTTGTTTTCAAAAATAATCGGGGAAGTTCCCACGCCATGCTGGCTGACAAATGGACCAAGATCTTCCTTCCACAACCATGCTCCCGCATGGTTGAGTGCAGCGACAAAATAATGACTCGGAGTCGCCCAAGTAACGTAGACTCGATCTGCATCCACCGTGGCGGAAGGTGAGGCAAAGCTATTGAAATCATGTTTCCTGAAGGCCGAATACTCCACGTCGCGCCTCCAGAGGATATTACCGTTGGAGACGTTCAAAGCCAACACATGAAAGGTTGACGTGGTCGGACTCATGCTGGTCAGATAAATGGCCTCCTCCCAGAGCACTGGTGACGAATGTCCTTCACCAGGGAGATTCACCTGCCAAATTAAATGGCTCGATTGAATCTGGCTTGGCTTGATCGAGGAGTTAGCAATACCCGATCCATTAGGCCCCCTGAACCTTTCCCAATGGGCCGCATTCAAGGATATTCCTGTGTGCAAAAAAAGTATAATACACATCAGGCCCAAGATACGGACTTGTATAAGACACCTCACTTTCATGGGTTAGCATAGTCGCTTTCCCTCAGGCAAAATCAAGGCAAATAAATCCCAGCATATCCTTCACGCTGATTCAGCACAGACACGCACCCCAGGTTGATTAAAAACCCTGCTACCAATAAAAGCTAACAGATGACTTGCGAGGTAAAAGGATGCATACGCGTGATTGCATGCATGCTTTGCCTTCATTTGATGTATCGAATTAAAACCAAAACGGAGAGTTGGATTCGGTCGGGACACACTCAGGAAACCATGTGCTCACCATTGACCGGATCCTTGCATTGGGTAAGGGATAAGGTTTAAGGCCCTGAAATGTTTTCAGGGAACTTGAGCGCCTTCAGGGAATGGTTCAGCGATTTGCGCGGTGTTGTTGAATTCTAAAACAGAAGCTGAGCGATCGCGAAGATTGCGTATCTTAAGTGCCTTCAGGTACCACTGCTTACCGATCCTCTCGACATCGTTCACTTCAAATATCTTGATTTTTCGATTCTTGATATCAAAAGCTTCAGCGTAAACGACACCTCCATACTCAGAGGAAATCCATGATCTAACCTTGTTGTAGGATGTTGTAGAGCTTGAGGGTCGGGAACTCTCAAGCACCTTACAGGACATACCCTTACGCATCGTCACCTTGGAAGGCACCAAACGCTGGTCGGGCCAATGCAAGAAATCAAGACCAAGATCCACCATCCAGAAATCACTTTCTCCAACAGGCCTCATGGCTTGATCTGCATCCAACGACATGAAGGCCTTCGGATCCGTCGGATAGGTATCGGAAAAAGCCACTTGATAACGCGGAGGCTGATTCTCTGGATGCTCAATAGACAACCATTCCTTTTCCGGATGTTTCGGGGATTCCAGGCAAAAGATATCCCGCCATCCATCCCTGAGCAGGTGGGTTTCCTTTCGCACTGAGCGCTCGTACCGGGAACCATCCCGCTTTCGCACTTTCAACGTGGCCGTCAGGTTGCCCGGGATACCAATACGGAGTTTTCTTAACCCAGCCGCTAGGGACTGCCCCTCCAGGATGGGATCAGCACTTATCTGAAAACACAGGATACCAATGACGGTCAGGGCATGAACAATGACAATACGTAAGGCCCTCTTCATGACATTGCAAAACCGGTTAACCCTTTTTCCCCCTGAGGTTTGTTTTGAAAATTACATCCATCATATCTTGGACGTGCTTGATCCAGTGGATGTTCAGTTTCTTTCCGATCTCTGTCGGTGCCTTTTCCCAATCTTTTCGGTTAGCTTCAGGTAAAACGACCTCACGAACACCACTCCGAACAGCCGCGAGAAGTTTTTCTCGCACGCCCCCCACCGGAAGTACCCTGCCACGCAGACTGATCTCACCGGTCATGGCCAACCTGGAGGAAAGGGGTTTTCCCATGAACAGGGACGCTAATGCTGCAAAAATGGCGATACCGGCACTGGGACCATCCTTTGGAGTGGCACCGGCGGGAACATGAATATGGATGTCAAGTGCGTCCATTGCCGGAAGTTTGACCCCCATATCACCAGCCTGAGAGCGCAGGTGAGTCAGGGCAGCCTGGGCACTTTCTTTCATGACATCCCCGAGCGAACCCGTCAGGATGAGCTTACCCCTGCCAGGAAGTGAGGTAGCCTCAACATAAAGTATTTCTCCACCGGAGGGGGTCCACCCCAATCCAACGGCGATACCGCTATCCTCGATGGACTCATGATCAGGAGCAGGATGCTTGGGCACGCCAAGCTGGTGATCAATCCAATCCTCGGTCACAAGAGTAGATGAAATCCTTCCATGTGATTCCATCTGCTCTCTCGTTGCTTTTCGAAGTACCGCCGCAATGGAGCGTTCCAACTGGCGAACTCCGGCTTCCCGGGTGTAAAGTTCCACAAGGCATCGGATGCTGGCTGCCGGCATCTTTATCTGGCGGTTACTCAAACCATGATCTTTCAATTGACGCGGCAGCAGGTGGCGTTTGGTAATCTGCACCTTTTCTGCAGTCGTATAACTGGATAGCTCAATCACCTCCAAGCGATCCTTGAGCGCCGGATGCACAGGTTCAAGCCAGTTGGCAGTGGTGATGAACAGGATTTCACTCAAATCAAAAGGCACTTCAAGATAATGGTCACTGAAGTTCTTGTTCTGCTGTGGATCCAAGACTTCCAGAAGTGCCGAGGCAGGATCCCCACGGAAATCAGATCCCATCTTATCGATCTCATCCAATAAAATCACCGGGTTCCGCGCTCCCAGCCGTTTGATCGTTTGAATGATGCGTCCGGGCATGGATCCAACATACGTACGCCGATGGCCACGAATTTCGGCTTCATCTCGGATCCCACCAAGAGAAATACGGGCAAAGGGCCTGCCTAGGGATTCCGCGATACTACGCCCCAGAGAAGTTTTACCAACCCCAGGAGGTCCTACCAGGCAGAGGATGGGGCCTCGTGCCGCTCTACTCTGTTTCATCACAGCGAGGTGCTCCAAGAGTCGGTCCTTAACCTGTTTGAGACCAAAGTGCTCTCTTTCAAGAATTTGAGATGCCTCCTCCAGATCCAGCCTGTGCTGCACGGATGTAGCCCAAGGCAAGGAAGCAAGCCATTCCACATAATGCCGGGAAACCGAGTATTCGGGGACAGCGACAGGGATGTTTTTCAGACGATCCAGCTCCTTGAGGGCTACCGCACGCGTTTCTTCAGGCATGCCACTGCCGTCAATCAACGACTTAAGAGAAGTCATTTCACTCGCAGAAGGATCCTCCTCTCCGAGCTCCCGTTGAATAATTCGTAATTGTTCCCGTAGATAAAAATTGCGCTGACTTTTTGAAATAGAACTGCTCGTTTCCTTTTGAATCCGCGCACCAATGGATTGGATTTCCAGTTCGTGTTTCAGCAGTGGCAGCAAGATTTTGAAGCGCTCGACAACCATGTAGCTACTGAGCAGGGTTTGATGTTCCTGGAGTTTGAGATTGAGGTTGGCTCCTATCAGGTCAGAAAGTTTTTCCGGATCTTCTACGTTGAGGCTGGTGGATTTCACCTGATCGGTCATGGTAGGCGAATGCTCAAGAATCTCCTGAAAAAGCTTCTTGGAGGTTCGTGCAAGGGCTTTTGCCTCAACACTGACCTGCGCTGGTTCATCCAGGTATTCTACCCGAGCCAATAGATAGGGGTCTGTTTGCTTGAAATCGAGGATCCGAATACGTTTCAACCCTTCAATGAGAATTCGAACTTGCTGATTGGGCTGCTTGACCATTTTTTGCACGCGGGCAAGGCATCCGAACTCGTGCAAATCCTTGGGAGCTGGATCATCCACGGGGGATGTCTGAAGCACAAGCCCGATCAATCGGTTTCCAGAAACAACATCGTCGATCAGGTCTGAACTGGAAGTTGACTCAATGAGCAACGGAGCCACCATCCCTGGGAAAATCACAATATCAGACAGTCCAAGGATGGGTAAATGCTCTGAAAGACTCGTTGAAGATTTGTCCTCAGGAGATCCAACTATCTTGCTGGAAGCCTTGATTTTGAGAATGTCTATAATGTCTTGATCCACGTGCATGCCTTCTGAGGGCAGGAAGAAAAACGCCGACTCCCTCACCAGTCGTGGTTAAGCTAGCCGATGCTAACACCCCTTGACGAGTGTAAATTCTCTGAATCTTGAGTAACCAGTCAGCGAAAAAATTCAAAGTTGACGCAATATTTTTCAACACAGGCTTTGCAGGCAGAAAGATGACCGTGTAATAATCCGGCTCTGAGGACGTATGATACAGGATACAGATGATTTAAGGATTCAATCCGTTCACCCCTTGTTGTCTCCCGCCATCTTAAGTGAGGAGATACCCATGACGGAGAGGGCTTCAGTGACGATATCGGAAGCACGTTGGGCAGCGGAACAAATCATTCGCGGAAAAAGTGACCGTCTGATCGTGATTGCCGGACCCTGTTCCATTCACGACACGGAAGCCGCACGGGAGTACGCAGGGAAATTAATGAAGGCACGCGAGCAGTTGAGCGCGGATCTTTGTATTTTCATGCGGGTTTATTTTGAAAAACCACGCACCACGGTTGGCTGGAAAGGTTTGATCAACGATCCCGATATCGACAATAGTTTTCGTATCAATAAGGGACTTAGACAGGCCAGGAAATTGCTGCAGGATTTGGCAGAAACCGGGCTTCCAGCAGCTACTGAGTTTCTTGACACCATCGTTCCACAGTTTATCGCAGATCTGATCGCATGGGGTGCGATTGGCGCACGTACAACTGAGAGTCAGGTACACCGCGAACTTGCTTCCGGCCTTTCAATGCCGGTTGGATTCAAGAATGGAACAGATGGTAATGTTCAAATTGCCATCGATGCAGTCAGTGCTTCAAGGCAGCCACACCACTTTCTTTCAGTCACAAAACAGGGAATTGCTGCTATCGTGCAGACCCGAGGCAACGATTCATGTCATCTCATTCTCAGAGGATCCAAGGCTGGCCCCAACTTCGACGCAAAAAGTGTAGAATCAGCATGCGACACCTTGAAAAAAAACCAGTTATATCCCGGTGTGATGGTGGATTGCAGTCATGGAAACTCATCCAAGGACCACAGGAAACAACCCCTTGCGGCCCAATCTGTGGCGGATCAAATCGCAGGAGGATCCAAATCCATCTCAGGTGTCATGCTCGAAAGCCACCTTGTTGAAGGCAACCAGTCATATGAATCCGATGGTTCTGCGCTTTACGGAAAGAGCATTACCGACGCCTGCATGTCTTGGGACCAGACGGTGCCGGTTTTGGAGCAATTGGCTGAAGCAGTGCGAAAACGACGGGAAACCGCCTGATATCTTCTGAGCAGCCGTTTGCATGTTCATACTCCCCACGGAGGGGAGACATCAGGTATCCTGGAGCCCGGGATTTAACGCATGCACTCGCGCGAATTCTGAAGCCCCCAGCCTACCCAGAGGATCCAGAGCATCTATCGACACACGCGGCGCGGAGTGGGATCCATCCTGATACGCGATAGCATCTGCCAGGTAAAGCCGGTGAATGC
>JAAZXX010000869.1 GCA_014239995.1 Verrucomicrobiia bacterium | reverse complement strand
TCATCCGCCGGCCGGTGGTTTGTATCTTCTGGATGTCATACCGGATGGCGAGGTTCGATTTGGATTTCCGAACATCAACGATAATGCTGAAATTGCCGAATTAATAGCTTGTGGGGCCCATATCAATTTATTTTCAACCGGACGAGGATCCGTGGTCGGTAGTGCGATATCACCTGTGATCAAGGTCTGCGCCAATCCGGAAACCTTTCGACGTTTGTCCGACGATATGGATGTCGACGCTGGTCGGATTCTGGAAAACCGCGGTACTCTGGATGAGGTTGGGAGCGAGATACGAGATCTTGTGCTGGCCGTTGCCAAGGGTCAGAAAACCCGTTCAGAAGCCTTGGGACACCGCGAATTCATACTGACCTATAAAAGTTTCGAACCGATCGGACCGGCTTGTTTGCCACATAGTGCCTGAAAGGTTGTCTTAAAAATAGGCTTAAAGGTTGCTCATCAGAAGCACTGGTGTGCCTTCAGGCGTTTTGAACTCAAGAGCTGCAGCATCGAGTCAATTGCACTCAAAACGGCATCAAAAAAATCTCGCAAACACATTAAATCTGAGAGTGAGCTAATGTATCAATTTGCTGATAATAATGACAACAAGGAGACGGTTTTTACCATCAAGGTTCAGGATCTTAAATTCGGAGTTGGTGCCCTGCGAGAACTGGGGCCGGATGCAGTAGCATTGAAAATGGAACGGATTGCTCTTTTTCTTGATGGCAATATCCAGGATGGTGAGCCCATCCATCGAGTTAAAAAATCCCTAAAATCCTCCGGTGTGGACTTCGAGATCTATGACAAAGCTGTTTGTGAACCGAATACCACCAGTTGCATGGCAGCAGCAGAGTTTGTGAAAAATGGCAATTTTGACGGCTTCGTTTCCATTGGTGGTGGTTCGGTGATGGATACTGCTAAAGCAGCCAATTTGCTCAGTTGTCATGGAGGCCAAATCCTTGACTATGTCAATGCTCCCATTGGCCAGGCCAAGAAGGTTCCAAGCCCTTTGATGCCTCACATAGCCTGCCCCAGTACATCTGGCACTGGTGCCGAAACCACCGGTATCGTGGTTCTTGATATCGAAGAAGTGGGACTGAAATCGGGAATTGCTTCTCCATACTTGAAACCTGATCATGCCATCGTCGATCCCGAAACGACATTGACCCTTCCGTCGGGTGTTGTTGCCTCAACTGGTTTTGATGTGCTCACGCACGCTGCAGAATCTTATGTTGCCAGACCCTACACGAGTAGTGAACGCCCTTTGGATCCATCGCTTCGAATGGGCTATCAGGGAGCAACCCCATTTAACGATATTGGAGCCATGGCAGCAATCCGCCTTGGTGGAAAATACCTTCTGCGTGCGGTAAAGGATGACAAGGACCATGAGGCACGCTATCAGTTGATGTTTGCTGCTACCCTCGCAGGCCTTGCCTTCAATTCGGCTGGTGTTCATATCCCTCATGCCATGAGTTATTCTGTTGCAACCCTGAAGCACGAATACACGGCTTCGGGTTATGAAAATCTTCCTCCCATGGTTCCTCATGGCATTGCCGTGGTTCTGAATGCACCAGCTGCTTTCCGTTTCACAGGACCAACCAATCCCGAACGCCATCTGGATGTTGCTCAAGCCATGGGAAATGCGGTCATGGATGCCATACCTGAGGATGCCGGGAGCGTGCTTG
>JAAZXX010000868.1 GCA_014239995.1 Verrucomicrobiia bacterium | reverse complement strand
GGACGTGGCTGGCCATGCCGCCGAGGCCGGAGGGAAGGTGCCGCAACGACCCAAACTTCCGGGCATCGCCGGCATGTGGCGCGGCCCTTCCCAGTTCTTCAACGGCAAGATTGCCCCCGTTATTCCTTATGCCATCCGTGGTGCGATCTGGTGCCAGGGGACCAGCAACAGCGGGGATGGCAGGATCTATGCAGCGAGAATGGAAGCCCTGGTCAAGGGATGGAGGGATGCCTGGGGGATGCCCGGGATGCCTTTCTATTTCACCCAGATGCAATGCTACGGATCTCCTGACCCCGACAACGTCGGCTTTGCCGACATCCGCCAAGTTCAGCACATGTACTTTGCCAACAATCGCGAAAACGTGGGCATGGTGGTGCAATCCGATCTCAATTCGGCCAATTCCGGAGGCATCCACTACTACAACAAACTACATCCCGGGATGCGCATGGCCCGCTGGGCCCTCGCCAAGCAATACGGCAAGGACGTTGCCTGCACCGGCCCGATTTACAGCGGTTACAAGGTGGAAGGAAAGAAGGTGTTGGTCTCCTTTGATAAGGGAAGCCTCTTCGGCGGCTTGATGGTCGGAAGCAAGGGCATGGCCAAGGATCGGCGGGAACCGGGGAAGTTCGTCGAGCCCGCCAAGCCCACCCCGGGAGCCAAGCTGACTCACTTCCGGCTATGCGGTAAGGACAGGAAGTGGCACGCCGCGGAGGCCATGATCGTCGGGGATACCGTGGTGGTCACCTCTGCAAAAGTGCCTGCCCCGATCGGTGTGCAATATGCCTACAGTGCCGTGCCAGAGAACTCCAACCTCTACAACAAGGCAGGCTTGCCTGCGACACCCTTCGCCGCCATTGACGGCAAGTTCATTTTTGAGGAGGACGACCTGGAAAAAGCCGCTGCCCTCAAGGCGAAGTATGCCCGCTGGACCGACCCCGACTATCCCATCCTGCAGGTGGCCGAGTATTATCGCGATGGAGCCATTCTTCAGCGTGATCAACCGATAGAAATCTGGGGGCATGCGAACAAGGGGGTCAAGGTGACCGTTACCCTGGATGGAGTTACACAAACGGTCTCTCCCAACGACCTGGAGCAGTGGTCCGTGATCTTCCCTCCACGCAAGGCCTCAGCTGAACCGATCACCCTTGAGGTCAAGTCCAGTCATGGCTTCAACCGGACCGTCAGGGACATTCTCATCGGGGACGTCTGGTACCTGACGGGGAGCACGCTCTTGTCCACCGAGTGGCCTTACGACAGGCGTGCCAAGGAGATCGAGTTGCCCAAGACAATGCCGCTGGTGAGGGAGTTCTGTAGGAAGACCAAGTCCAGCAGCTTCCCCACCCCGAGGAAGCGTCGTTTTGAGACTGGCAGTGGAAAATACCGGTCCCATTGGTTGGGCGCTGATTTCTCCAAGGAAGGCAGCGGGGTCACCATGTTTGCCTATGAGTTTGCCAGGGCCTTGAACCGACCGGGCATCCCGCAGGGGTTTATCACAATGTCATCGGGGCAAGGAGGGCGTCATCGACAGTTCGCCTCGCCACTCTCCTGGACATCCTTCCAAGGTGTCAGGAACATAAAGAACCCCGCTTTCCAGGCCCGACTCGATGAGTTGTTCCTGCAGTTTCCAGGGACGAACATCGCAAAGAAAGCCGCCGCCAGTCACCTCGAGGAGGTTCAGGTTTTCGTCC
>JAAZXX010000867.1 GCA_014239995.1 Verrucomicrobiia bacterium | reverse complement strand
CTGCCACTGGAATACCCGAAGGATCATGCTTCTGGATAAAGTAGCGTTCCACATCCTCGGGGAACCGACTTCTTGCACGCTCCATACGGTCTCGAACCTCACGGTAGGCAACCGCGATATCCGTTTTGGATTTAAACCTCAGAAAAACGTTGGCACCGTCCTTGCCTGACCAAGAATTGATACTGGCCAACTGCTTCACCGTAGAAAGTTCCTCCTCCACGGGCTTGGTTATCTTTTCAAGCACCTCCTCGGCAGGAGCATTTGGAAAGGGAATAAAGACGCTCAGAAATTTGGTCTGATAGCCCCTTGGAAAAAGTTCCATCGGCAGACTAATGGCAGAAATAATTCCCAAAACAATGACGGTCATCAGGAGTACAAAAACCGTAACTCGACGATCCAAGGAGAATCGAGCCAGTCGACCTGCTATAGAAGAGTCATGCTCGGGAAGATGGCTCATGATTGAGAAGAATTTTTAATCGGAGAGCCCCCTTGCGTATCATGGGCGGGATGCATCCACTGATCCAGTCCATGATATGTCACAGGGACCACAACGAGGGTCAGGACAGTGGATGATAACAGCCCGAATATGACTGCAATGGCCATGGGGGTACGAATTTCGGCACCGTCCCCAAATCCCATGGCCATGGGTAACAACCCGAGCACGGTCGTGGCGGTGGTCATCATGATGGGACGCAGCCTTACCGAACAGGCCGTAAGAACGGCTTCCTTGGGGCCGAGCCCACGCGCACGCAGGAGGGTGGTGTAATCCACCAGCACAATCGCGTTGTTTACCACGATACCCACTAGCATGATCAAACCCAGAAAGACCACGATGGAAAGACTGGTGTTTGTTAGTATCAGCCCCATGACAGATCCCAGAAACGCCAAAGGCACTGAAAACATGATGATGAAAGGCTGCAGCAGGGACTCAAACTGGGATGCCATGATCACATAAACAAGGAACACGCTCAGGGCCATGGCAAGCAGCAGACTGTTTTGGCTTCTTTGCCATTCCTCGCTCTGGCCCGCAATGAAGAAACTCATATCTGCAGGCCAATCGATTTCACGGCTTAGAGTGGAACGAGTTTGGCTCACAGCGGTTCCAAGGGAGACACTCCCTAGGTTGGCCTGCACCAAAGCCACACGCTTACTATCAACACGCCTGATTTCGCTTGGACCTTCGCCAACCTGATATTCGGCAACCGCACTTAGTGGAATGGGATTTACACCTCCAGGGTTAACGGTCAATTGACCGATATCTTCAGTTCTTCGACGATCAGAAACTTCCAAGCGCGCTATAATGGGAATACGACGGTCCTTCAGATTGAAGCGTGTAGCCTCTGTGCCTTGGACGAGATTGCGCACCAGATCGGCAACATCACCCACGTTAAGCCCATAACGTGCAAGCTTGGCGCGATCGTAGGTCACCTGAATTTCTGGAGCCCCACGACGGAGGGTTGTTTCAATATCAGCCAAAACATTCGTTTCCTTGAGCGTTTCCTCTACCAACTGTGCAAGTGCCCTCAATCGAACCAGATCGTCACCCTGGATTTCAACGCTTACCGGTTTTCGAGTGCTGAATAAGACTGGGCGAGTCACTCTATAGTTCAGGTCAGGGACATTTGCCAGCAAACCACGAACACGCTTGAGAACGCGTCCTTCAAGTACCGCCGGGTCTCCGGATGGTTTGA
>JAAZXX010000866.1 GCA_014239995.1 Verrucomicrobiia bacterium | reverse complement strand
TGATGATTGACCACTCGTTTGGGGTTGAATGGCGGTGACACCAGGTATCGATGCAACCTTCTGGTAATCAAGATTGAAAATCGACGGAATGGTCTTCCGTATGCAGTTCGATTAGCTTGTTCTTGCTGCTTGTAAAGCACGTGGAAAAGTTGAAGAAACTTTTGATCCTTTCTGGAGTGTTTTTTTCAGTCGACAGAAGCTTGCCAAAAGCAACCTGGTATATCCGTTGAGATGAAAGATATGAAATTTCTCAGGAGTAACTGGCCCCTTTTTATTTTGGGTATCATCGCTATTATCCTTATGTTGGTCATCCTCGACAGAAGGAAGTCTATTATACCACACTTGCAGAATGGGGGGGGAAAGGCTGGTAAACTTCGACCTTCATTGAATCTTCCCTCACTTGCAGTCGTGTATACACCTCGTTTTAACTTGTTGAATCATTTCGAAAGGAGCATCGCATGAAGAACTTAACAGTCGTTGGGAATGACTTTCGAATCAATGTGTTTTCAATAACCTTCCTATCCTTTCTCTTTCTTCTGAATAATAGGTATATCACATCAGCGGATGATGTTTTTTCCGCGGGAGTCAGGACGACGGAACCCTTGGCTCCTGAGGAACAAATGCGTGCTTTTGATGTGCTTCCTGGGTTTGAAATGGAGCTTGTTGTGGCAGAGCCTCAAATTGCTAAACCGATGAACATGGCTTTTGACGCCCGGGGAAGGTTGTGGGTTTCCGATACACTCGAATATCCTTTTGCTGTCCCAGTGGAAAAGGAAGGTCGTGACAGTATTAAAATACTGACGGATACAAATGGGGACGGCGATTATGATCATGTCTCCACTTTTGCCAAGGGACTCAACATCCCTATCGGCCTTTATCCTTATAAGAATGGTGTGTTAGCTTGGAGTATCCCGAATATTTGGTGGTTCGAGGACACGGATGGTGACGGGGTAGCAGACAGGAAGGAAAAACGCTATGGACCACTTGGTTGGGAACGGGATACACACGGTATGAATGCTTCCTTCACACGGGGATTTGATGGTTGGCTTTACGCGACCCATGGATTTAACAATACCACGACAATGCATGGATCCGATGGGAGCAGCATCAATATGCACTCCGGAAATACCTACCGTATTCGTTTGGATGGGAGGCGTGTGGAAGCATACACATTCGGCCAGGTGAATCCTTTTGGCATGTGTCTGGATCCCCTTGGACATCTGTATACTGCGGATTGTCACAGTGCGCCTGTATATCAACTTCTCAGGGGGGCTTATTATCCCAGTTTTGGAAAACCACATGATGGTTTAGGGTTTGCTCCACCTTTGATGACCCATGCTCATGGCTCAACAGCCATTTCCGGAATCGTTTTTTATGATGATGACCTTTGGCCCATGGAACATCGCGAAAATGTATTTATCGGCAATGTAATGACCAGTCGTCTCAATCGTGACATGTTGTTGGCCAATGGATCTTCACGGACAGCCCATGAAATGCCGGATTTGGTAAAGAGTTCGGACCCCTGGTTTAGGCCTGTCAACCTGCAGCTGGGGCCTGATGGAGCCTTGTACATTGCTGACTTCTATAATCGCATCATTGGGCATTATGAAGTGCCTTTGAAGCATCCGCAAAGAGACAGGAAACGCGGCCGGATCTGGAAGCTGAGTTATAATGGGATGCCGGGTAAAATGGGAGGAACT
>JAAZXX010000865.1 GCA_014239995.1 Verrucomicrobiia bacterium | reverse complement strand
GTACAGGTTCAACCCATCGCAGTTGGCACGATTCAAGGAACAAGGGCAGGACCTCGAAGCGATCCGCCGTGAAAAGAAACAGGCCACGGGGCATTATTATCACCGGATGATTGATTACATAAAAACCACACTGGCAAACATTCAGCGGGTGGACCCCAATTATCAACCGGATCGTGGTTTTGAACTGTCAGGTTTTGTCTGGTTTCAAGGATGGAATGACATGGTGGATCGAGCTACCTACCCTCAGCGCAATCAACCCGGGGGTTACGATGCTTACAGCGAACTGCTGGCGCAGTTCATTCAGGATATGCGACGGGATCTTGACTCCCCTTCCCTTCCCTTTGTCATCGGGGTGATGGGTGTTGGCGGCCCGGTTGAGCACTATCTTCCGCAACAACAGCGCTACCGGGACATTCACCAAAATTTCAGGGATGCCATGGCTGCTCCCGCAAGCTTCCCCACCATGGAGGGGGTCACCGCGCTGTTGACCGAGCAGTTCTGGGACCTGAAACTGGGACATCTCAGGGCAAGGGATGCCACGCTCAGGCAGAACCTCCAGCAGCGGGGCTCCTGGGATCAGCTGACCCCGTCCGCCAAAAGGGACAAGCTCAATGAAGAACGCTCCAAGGCTTTCACTCCTGACGCATGGCTGTACCTGCAGAAAGGGGTTTCCAATCAGGAATATCATTATCTGGGATCTGGAAAAATCATGGCCAGGATGGGTCGTGGGTTTGCGCAGGCAATGACGCAACTCCTCCGGGAACCTTCCGCGGCCAAGTGACCCTAAACCCCGCCTTGACCTCGCCTCCGCAAGTCCCTTGAATCGAGCTATGGCTTCACCAATCCGAAATTCATTACTGTTTTTTCTGACCTGGATACTGTTGACCTGGAATACCCACGCGGCAAGCCCCTTCATGGCAGGTGCCTCGGCAGTCGAGATCAGCCCAGCACAATGGCCCGTAAGGGTAAACGGCGGTTTTACGGAACGTTCCGCAGATCGCGTGGTGGACCCCCTCCAGGCCAAGGCCCTGGTCATGGAGCATCGTGGCGTGCGTGTCGCCTTCTGCGTGGTGGATACATGCATGATCCCACGTGCATTGATCGACAAGGCCAAGACACTGGCAAGCAAGGCTACTGGAATCCCAGCCAAACGCATGCTGGTATCCGCCACACACACCCATTCCGCCCCCTCCTCCATGGGCTGTCTTGGCAGTCGCCCGGATCCACGCTACCTTGCCACACTTCCTTCCCGAATCGCGAGAGCCATCATGGTCGCAGAAAAACAACTGGAACCTGCACGTGTCGGATGGAGCAAGGTGGACGATTGGAAGCACACTTATAATCGCCGCTGGATCCGCCGTCCTGATAAAATATTCCCGGATCCTTTTGGGGAAGAAACCGTGCGAGCCCACATGCATCCTGGGCACGAAAATCCAGATGTCATCGGCCCCAGTGGCCCCGTCGATCCAGGAATCACCGTGCTTGCCGTCAAATCCAAACAAGGCAAACCCCTGGCCTTGTTTGCCAACTACTCCATGCATTACTACGGTTCTCCCTCCTTGTCATCGGACTATTATGGGCGCTTTGCAGGCCACCTTGCCAAGATGTTGAATGCAGATGACGACTTCGTGGCCATCATGACCCAGGGCACCAGTGGAGACTTGATGTGGATGGATTATGGAGCCCCCCGGAAAGATCTGGG
>JAAZXX010000864.1 GCA_014239995.1 Verrucomicrobiia bacterium | reverse complement strand
CGGAATGGCTGGGAATGCAAGGCGATCCGTGGGATGCGCAAGCGGACATGCTGATGGCCCTGCTGGGAGCCTTGTCTTCCCAAAGCAACTGGATTGCCCAGGCACGGATGTACTCGTTGCTGTGTCGCATCAGATTCAACCCGAACCGTTGCGTGAAGCCATCGAGTCCGCCAAGAGTCCACATGAGTCTGAGTTTATGGACAATGGAAGGTGTCTCCTGAAACAATCGACGAATATCCCGTTTGAGTCTTCTACTGCCTCCCTTTTCCATCAGAATCTTGCGTGCTTGCTGCGCATACCATTGGTTCTCATGTAATTGAAAACGCAGAAGTTCCGATGGTTCGCAGGCAAGGAGGTTTACCGATGTCTGGGGTTGCTGGTCATATACCACCTTGAAAATGCGACCGTTGGAACGATCGTGGCCATCCTCGCGACGGTGATGACACTGGTTGGCATCATACCAGTCAATCATGTAAACGGAGCCATTGTGGTCATAGAGCAAGTTCAGCACCTGAGACCATCGATCGTTAAAATAAAGAAAATCAGGCCCATGTTTCCCAACAAACCCGGAACCCGAGCGCAAGGGGCGGTCCATATTGATCCGCTGCCCATGGATGTTGTTCATGAAGGCCTGGTTATCATACTCCGGCGGCCAACTGCCGCCTTGATACATCATCAATCCCGAGTGCGCATGGCCTCCGCCAGTTTGATCGGAACGGTTATTGGCGGCATGGGGCCCCCTGTTTCCAGACCAATGCACATGATCCCCGTGGGTCTTGATATCATCATAAATGAATGGATGCAGGTGATCGGGTGCGTTGGGGGCCAAAAATGCCCTGACGCGATTCCTTTCGGCAAGTGTGATGCTGTAATGCTGCCCTCCCTGCCGCTGATATCGGGCCCCTTGGATGATATGCCAGAAATGGGGGATCACACACGCTTCGATAAAAGCCTGGCCATGCCCATTAAAATCCAGCCCCCATGGATTACTGGTTCCTTCAGCGAACACCTCAAAAAGGTGTTTTGTGGGGTGGTAGCGCCAAACGGCGGCATCCACACGCTGCCGCTCCTCCATGGGTGTTCCCGGCCTGCCAACCATGGATGGACAGAAAACACCATGACATCCGTAGAGCCAACCATCTGGCCCCCAACTGAAGGTATTGAGGGTTTCATGCGTATCACGATAGGGATCCCAGCCGTCCAGTAGAATCTCCGGGGCTCCATCCGGTTGGTCATCGTGGTCAAGATCCGGGACAAACATCAAGTAAGGTGCCGCACCAATCCATACGCCCCCAAACCCCACCTCCAGGCCACTGACCAGGTTGAGATTGTCCATGAAGAGCGTTTTCTTGTCGAAATGATGGTCACCATCCAAATCCTCCAAAATAAAAATACGATCCCTTCCCTGGTCACCCTCGGCACGACGCGGATACTGGTGACCTTCGGCAACCCAAAGACGCCCACGGGCATCAAAACAAAATGCGATGGGCTGAGTCACATCAGGTTCGGCGGCGAAAACATGTGCCTTGAATCCATCCGGAAGCGTCATGGCATCCACAGCCGCCTGGGGATTCAGTCCAGCAAAGATCACATCATCCATCGGGAATACATCGAACTGTTGACTCAGGACCTCCGGGTCGATGACGTCTGGAAACACCGGCCTGGCAGCATGAAATCGAAAATCATCAAAATTAATGTGCCCCCAATG
>JAAZXX010000863.1 GCA_014239995.1 Verrucomicrobiia bacterium | reverse complement strand
CACGGCAGAAGCCTAAAGAGACGGATGCCATGATTCAAGTCAACATGCAGCCCATCCACTCCCGTTTCCACACATGAAAAGTCGAGGTGCCTGGCCCTTGTTGAAATCATGGATCAGGGAAACCTCTCGGCGAAAACATGTGGAGAACAAATAATTCAGAAGCATGCTCAGAAGAACAGAAAACTGAGAATGTTCTTGCAGGATCATGCAGGAAAATTAGGTTTGACTTTCAACCAGTTCGTTCCCGGCAACATTCCACAGACTCATTGCGCATCATGAACCTTCTTAAAGCATCCCTCGGCCTTGTGAGCGCCCTAGCGCTCTTCCTGAACATCTCAAACACCACCCATGGAGCGGACCCCAAGGCGATCACCTCCCAGGAGGTGCAATCGCAGGTCAACGACGCCAAGGTGCTCAATGACTATTTCAGCCAGGAATTCGGAGCCATTGGCCAATTGCTGGGAACGGATGTTGATAAAGCGGAGGCACGCCTGAAGGAGCTCACAAGCGTGATGAAAACCTTGAAACCACAGGATGTGGACAGCCAACAGTTGATCCCTCGTGCAAACAATGCCGTCGATTACTTCAAGGTACAGATTTCATCGGCCAGAACCTCCATCGAAGAGGTCACAAGCCGCTTGAGCGAGCATCCGGAGGACCTTGAAAACATTCGAGTCTACGTGACCAAGCAATCCATGATCCTGGAGGCCTTGGTAGGGCAGGATGCCAACAAAGCAGAAAAGGGCTTGCAGGAGGTATTGAATTACCTTCGTGGCATCAAAGAAAAAGCCAAAACAAAGGAAAGCCAGGCTACCCTGGATGGTGCGATGAAGCAAATGGAAGTGATCCAGACATCTATCGACAACTCCAGAAAGATGGCAGCCCTGACCGGCAAACAGGGAGCACCCATGGCAGTGGAAACCTGGATCAATGGAACCCCATTGTCACAGGATGACCTCAAGGGCAAAGTGGTATTGCTGGATTTCTGGGCGGTCTGGTGCGGCCCATGCATCAGGACTTTCCCTCATCTGAGGCACTTACACACGACCTACAAGGAAAACGGATTGGTCATTATAGGCCTTACTGGCTATTACAACTACACTTGGAATGATACATCAAAACGTGCCATTCGCAGTCAGGACAAGGTCGAAGCTGCAGAGGAACAGAAAATGCTGGCTGCATTCGCAGCATCCAACGAACTGAAACATCGGTTTGCCATTCAAAGCGACGATTCCATGGCCGAATACTACGGTGTAACCGGTATCCCCCACGTGGTATTGCTCGATCGTGAGGGTAAAGTGGCACTCATGCGTATCGGCAGCGGGGATCAAAACGCCAAGGATATCGAGGACAAAATCAAGGAGCTTCTCTGAAGAAGGCAGCTTCACACTTGGATGAGGCATACTCCTTGATCGTGTCAGATCACCAGGCAAGGGCATCGATGCTGCTTATTTCTTTTCACATCGAAATAAGCGCCTAGGGTAACAAATCATGCAATTTCTTGAGGCACGCATCCTTCCCCTCCTGTTGGCATTCACTCTCCCCTTCTGTCATGACATGCGCGGCAAGGAGACGGATACGACCCTCAACCCAACCCGAGTCATCCCCTACAAACAGATTGGTGAAACCACCCTTTCCGTGCATGTTTTCAATCCTCCAGGGCATCTGCCTGGGAACAGCACGCCTGCCATCATCTTTTTTTTCGGTGGA
>JAAZXX010000862.1 GCA_014239995.1 Verrucomicrobiia bacterium | reverse complement strand
CAGGGTCTTGCGATTGGAAAACCGTCGCGGTGGATTTCGGAGTCGGACATCCTGTGGCCGAGGTGGATCTGTCCTGTGAATTCCGCGGAATGCAAGGACGCGCATGGTTCGATCTCGAAACCTTGAAACTCATTCGCTTGCAATAGGGCTGCCTTGGAATTTACATTTTCCACCTGCCCTTCGGTATGTTAGGCTTTCACCAGCATGGAACTCACCGGACAGCAAATCATTGGGGATATTATTGGGGCCGTTGGCCAGGAAACGTTTGAGGCTGTGGACCCATCCACTCAATCGCCGCTGACCCCCACTTTTCATGAGGCCACTGTTGCCGAGGCAGGCATGGCACTGCGCTTGGCTCAGGAGACTTTCGATGACTTTCGGACGCGATCACCCGAAGAGCGTGCCCATTTTCTGGATACCATCGCGGAAGCGGTGATGGCCCTTGGCGATGGGCTCTTGCAACGGGCCCATCAGGAGACTGGCCTACCCATGGCGCGTCTGACAGGCGAACGCGCACGGGCAGTGAACCAAACCAAGCTTTTTGCTGAGATGATTCGTGAAGGCTCCTGGGTGGATGCACGTATCGACCGTGCTATTCCTGATCGAAAACCGCTTCCCAAGCCGGATGTGCGACGGATGCTTATGCCTGTCGGACCTGTGGTTGTGTTTGGAGCCAGTAATTTTCCACTTGCTATTTCAGTGGTGGGAACAGATACCGTGGCTGCCCTTGGGGCTGGCTGCCCGGTGGTCGTCAAGGGGCATCCGGGGCATCCTGGAACTTGCGAAATGCTCGGCAGAGCCATTCAAAATGCCGCTGAAAAGTGTGGGATGCCTGCGGGAGTTTTTGCACTGCTTCAGGGAAAGAATCATGAAATTGGTGTGGCATTGGTGAAGCATCCCCTGACGCAGACCGTTGCCTTCACCGGTTCACTGCGTGGAGGTCGTGCCTTGTTTGATGTGGCCAACGCCCGTAAGGAACCCGTGCCTTTTTACGCTGAAATGGGAAGCGTGAACCCGGTTTTTGTGTTACCCGGGGCAGCGGATGAGCGGGCGGAAACCATTGCCGAACAATATGTCCAGTCGGTAACTCTCGGCGTGGGTCAGTTCTGCACTAATCCCGGCATGTTGATCGGCTTGAAGGGTGCATCACTGGACCGTTTGGTGGAAAAAACGGCCGAGCTTGCCACTCAGGCCAGCACCGCGACCATGCTGCATCAGGGTATCTTTCAATCTTTCGGAACTGGGCTGGATCGATTGAGAATGATTCCAGGCGTTCAGCCTGTTGGTAACCCGTCAAGCCAGCCCGGCGCATCAACAAATCAGGCTGCTTGCCACTTTTTCGAGACTGAATTAAACACCCTGTTCAAGCATCCGGAACTGAGGGAGGAAGTTTTTGGGCCCTCGTCCATGATCTTCAAGGGCGATTCCATGGAACAGTTGGAACAGGCTGCTGAGGAGCTGGAGGGGCAATTGACCGCGACTATTCACGGCACCGCTGAGGATCTTGAAACGCATTCCAGGCTCGTCCAGATCCTGCAGCGAAAGGTAGGGCGACTTGTTTTCAACGGATTTCCAACTGGAATTGAAGTTTGCCCTTCCATGCACCACGGGGGGCCTTACCCGGCGGCCACGCACAGCTTTTTTACATCCATCGGCACAGCGTCCATGCTGCGGTTTGTTCGTCCTGTATGTTACCAGAGCTTTCCGGATA
>JAAZXX010000861.1 GCA_014239995.1 Verrucomicrobiia bacterium | reverse complement strand
TGAGCCGATGACCGGGACGCCTGGGATCCATGGTTTCCTCGAGCCAATCCAGCAGACGCCCCAGTGCCACATCATTTTCGTAAATAAACTCATACCTCGCATCCATGGAGATTCCAGTTTTGGTGCGTGCCGCACCTGCCACGATACGCCCTCCAATCTGGGTGTCGGGCGTGTACGGACCATGGTTTGCATTGAGTGGATAATAGAGGAAAAAAGGTTGTTTTCTGCTGGCCTTATCCTCGAGATGTCTTCCAAGGAAATGCATGACACTCTCAGAATGTCGCGAACCAAGTTGGCCCAGTATGTAGGCATGAGGCCCGGTTTCCTCCAGTCCGTGTCCTTGCCCACTGGCAGCCATGACGGTGCGACCATGGATGTGGCCTGGGCCAACCGTTTGTTTTGGCCCGTTACGATGGCGACCATGGCTTCCCGCATTGGGGCCCGAGGTCCCGTGGGAACGTGAGGTGATGCGCACGAAATCAAAACCATAATCCAGAGGACTTGTATAAAGGGGTTGAGTCAGATCGGCATCCATCCATCCACTGGCAGGCCCTCCATTCCGAGAACGGTATCTCAGTCCCAGATGCCACTTACCCACTATGGCGGTGTGATAACCAGCACCTCCCAGAAGGGAGGCAACCGTGGGGCGGTCCAGCTCGATCAGGGGATCTCCCTGTGCACCAAACAACACCCAATGCTTCAGACGCGTCCGCCAGGAGTAGCGCCCGGTCAACAAACTGTATCTGGTGGTGGTGCATCGTGATGACGGAGAGTGCGCATCCGTCAAGCGAACACCCATGGCAGCCAGTCTCTCCATTTGAGGTGTGTGGAGCTGATCCCCATCCAGGTTACCCGTCAGGTCCTGATAGGCACTGGTATCTCCCAGTCCCATGTCATCGGCCATCATCAGGATGATGTTGGGAGGCATGTTCACTTTGTCAGCGAAAAGATTCATTGTGATCTGAATTCCCAGCAACAGGAAAAGGAGGAACAGGCGATAACGGAAGTTATGATTCATGACGGAAAGAGAAACAGTTTAACATCAAGAAAGTTGAAGTCCATCAGGAACGCACCCAAGGAAGAAGAGATCGAGGTGAATGCTTCCATCTTCTCAACAGAAGGTTGCTGAGACTTTGCGTTGATTCAATCGGCCTCAAAGTCTAGAGTGTGGGTAACGTGATTGGCATTCAAAACACACTTGTCTGGACCTGGAGGTTCACCTGGATCGTATGCTGGCTTCCTTGCCTTGCAAACCAAGGGGCTTTGTTTGAGTCTGACATCCGACCCTTGTTGCGAGAGCATTGTTACCGATGTCATGGAGCAAAGCAACAGAAGGCCTCACTGAGACTTGACCTGGGCCATACCAAAAAAGTTTGGGCAGGTGAATCAGGACCCGCCTGGATCCGTGGCAATGCCCAAGACAGCCTTATGGTCCAGTTGCTTGAGGATCGACACGCAGACATCGCTGCCATGCCTTACAACAAGGATGTCCTGCCCGGGGCACTGATTGACAAGATCCGCCAATGGATTGATGCCGGGGCAGTCATTCCAGAGACAATGGGAATCGATGCACTCCAACATTGGGCATATGTGCCACCGCGACGTGCGAAGATCCCTCCAGTCAACTTGTCGGATTGGCCACGAAACCCCATTGATTTTTTCATCCTTTCAGCGTTGGAAACCGAGGGACTAAGTCCATCGACTCAAGCCAACACGCCAACCC
>JAAZXX010000860.1 GCA_014239995.1 Verrucomicrobiia bacterium | reverse complement strand
CGTTCATGGAAGGGTTTGCTCCGTCAAAGGGAGGGGAAGTGGCATGTCGTGCGTGATTTTGGTGCCGATGTGCCCTTGCGCAAGCGCCCCGGCCTGCAGGGACCGATCGACGATGCCTTCATGGACCGATTTGTGATGGTGACTCCCAGTGGACGCCCGGGCCGCAGTCGGCCCGATCGATGGATTCGTCGGGAGCAGGGCAGGTTAGAAAAGGAGTGGCGCGATCAGTTCAGGGGGGAACCTCTGTCGGTACCTGACCATTCCTTTGATGCCTCGCAATGGCGGGACGCCCACTGGATTCTCTTTGGAACACCCCAGAACAATGCGATGATCAAGCAGATGATGCGCTACTTGCCCATCCAGTGGCAGAAGGGGGAATGGCGTGTGGGTGAGTATGCGTTCGATGATCAACGTTACCTGCCTGTCATGGTTTTCCCCAACCCACTGAATCCTGGCAAGTATATCGTGCTCAACAGCGGATTTACCTTTCGTGGATATGGAAGCAATGCCACGCAGGTGCCGCGCCTGCCTGATTATGCTGTCATTGACACACGTGTGCGACCCACCACCGAGATGCCGGGAGGGATCGTCCTTGCAGGTTTTTTCGATGAAAAGTGGCAGTTAAGCCATGCACGTCCTTGAAGGGAGCACCGTATGAGCAGGCACATGAATGCAAACGCGAAGGAGGGTAAGATGGGAGAACCGGGTACGAAGGACGGTGGGGCAGGAGTGACTTTCCCGCTTGAGGTCAACGGACTCTCTGTGCGGCGAAACGGTAAAAGGATTCTGAGCAATGTGCGTTGGAAGATTCAGCCCGGTGAAAACTGGGTGGTTCTGGGGGCCAACGGTTCAGGTAAGACCACTTTGTTGAGTACACTTCTGGGTTATTTTGTGCCTACCAGGGGGGATATTCGCCTCCTGGGTGAACCTTATGGGGATTGCGATTGGAGACTATTGCGTTTGAAACTGGGGATCGTGAGTTCCTCCCTGCGTCAGCTGATGGCCGATGAGGAACCCGCACTGCATGCCATCATTACCGGGAAATACGCCATGATTGACCTTTGGGGAAAGCCCAAGACAGCCGATGTACGTGCTGCAAAAAAGATCCTGCGTCAGATGGATTGCACCGCACTTGCAGACCGGCCCTGGGCCTTACTATCACAGGGCGAGAGACAACGGATCCTTATTGGTCGTGCCCTGATGGCTCAACCGGAGGTCCTGATCCTGGACGAACCCTGCGCCGGGCTGGATCCCGCGGCGCGAGAACACTTCCTTCAATTCCTTGAACGTCTTGGAAGGGCATCTGGCGCACCCACTTTTATCCTGGTGACGCATCATGTTGAGGAAATCACACCGATGTATACCCACGCACTTATGTTGAGAAAGGGAAGGGTGCAGGCCAGTGGCCCATTGCCCCGCACCCTCAATGGAGCCAACCTATCAGAGACCTTCGGGGCATCAGTCAAACTGCGCAAACGTGCCGGCCGATATGGCCTTGAAATAGGGGAGACCGGTGGGCGCTGGATGTAGCATGACCGGTCTTCATGCCTTACCATCGATGAGCGCCAGTCGCTGGGCCGCCTTCTCGGCAGCCGCCGTTTCCGGGTAGGTTTCCACGAGTTGCCTCAGCAGTTCAACAGCCTTTTCCGGCTTATCCATGGGCCCCGAATACAGGTTGGCCAGGTGGACAGCCGTCCAGCCCCAGCGATCGGCGCTCAGTTTATG
>JAAZXX010000085.1 GCA_014239995.1 Verrucomicrobiia bacterium | reverse complement strand
CTGCGATACAAATCCTCCTCAGACTTCGATAATGGTCTCCGATAGGCCAAGCCGGCAAACTGAACCAGAAAGGAACGCAGGACAGTGCCTCGATCTGGATCACCCGCCTTGAAACCCGCAAGGAGAGGTAATCGTTGAACAATCTCAGAGGCCGCTGTAACTGCAGTCTGGTTTACCGCCTGATACCACGCCCATGACAAGTCACTGCCACGGGTATAACCAAGGCTGCGGTCATCAGCAGGGAATTTCGTTTCAGTGACAAAGGTTCGTGGTGGGCGATGCATACGTAGGTTGGCTCCATCCATGGTCTTCCAGACACCGTGGGGAGTGCGCCACTCGAGCCTGATGGAAGCCGTTTTTTCGAGATACTTGAAAAATTCAAGTCGCAAGGGGTAATGCCTTCCCCCAAGCAGAAAGAGTCGAGCCTGCAGTTGGCGCATGGTTCCAGAGCTGACCCACCCGTCGACAAGGGGTTTTTGTCCGGCCACGGAGCTATCGTCACGTAATTTCCCACGCTGCTGACCTGGATCACTGTTAATATACAGGCGAACTCCGTTCTGGGTTTGAACTCGAAATTCATATTGCCCAGTCGAGGGTGCAAACATCCCCCCCTCCCAGATGATGGCGAACTGGTCAGCATCCATTTCCTCCAGTGGGGCAGTTTCGCCATAATCGTAATCCACCTTGAAATCGACACGCTCCAATTTCTTTTCGTTGGCCTTATTCATGCCTTTGGACTGAAAGTAGCTTGCCCTGAGGCCTGGAGAGGATGCCTTGAACGCTTCAAGCGCATGATCCACCCCGCGACGTCCATCCACGGAAGGAGTCACCCCGCTGATCAGGTCGGCAAGCATGTTTTGATGCTGAGTTACCGTGAGACGCGCCATTTCGATGCGCGGAGAAAGCCCCATTCTTGCTCTGGCCTGCTCGGAGTAAAAGGCGTGGTAGATGTAAGTAGAAACAGCCAGGGCTTCCTCGCCCTGGCAGGTTTCAGGATCATCCTCAGGCATCGTTCGCACGACACGTCTGGTAAGGCTCTCTAGTGAACGGGTGCCGTAGAGTGGGTCATCGTAATTCCCCTCCACACCCATCCCGTCCACACCATGGCAGTCGACACATAAAGCGCGGAAAACCTGCTCCCCCTGCTCGTAGAGTTCAAGGTCCACAGGGAGGCTCCCAGAGGCCCAGGACTTCCCTGAGGGGCATCCGACAAGACTTATGAAGCCTAACAAAAAAAAAAAAAAAAAGCGTGACCATGTGTCAGGGAAACTGGATCGAAACCACTTCATAACCGAGTTACATGGTAGCATGGGCTTTCAAGGGAGGCAAACCACTCCGAAAAAGATACGTTTCGATGCCAAATCGAGTATCATCACCCCGGGGGGGAAACTCAACCATCCCTTCCAGGTTCACTCGTTTCAATACAAATGTTCCCAACCAGAATAAGACGGGTCTTTTTATTGGCGTGATTAATGTCTTGCCATCGCTTCTGCCAGGGATTAACTAACGATATCACCGTGAGGACTGTCTCCAAAGGCATTTATCAAGAGTGGCCTATGTCTCATCCAAATACATCGACAAGACTGGTACTTCTTGGACTGGTCGTTTTACTGGCTCAATTCCATAACATGATTCTCCGGGCTATGGATCGCCCCCCGAACATCCTTGTCATCCTTTCAGACGATCAGGGTTGGGGAGATCTGAGCCTGAATGGCAACACGAATCTTGCCACACTCCGCATTGATTCGCTGGCCAGTGATGGTGCCATGTTTCAGCATTTTTTTGTTTGCCCTGTGTGCTCTCCCACGCGAGCGGAATTCCTTACTGGAAGATATCATCCCCGAAGCGGTGTATACAGCACATCCGCTGGCGGTGAGCGAATCGATGCAGACGAAACGACCATTGCGCAGATCTTCAAGAAGGCCGGCTATAAAACTGGAATTTTCGGCAAGTGGCACAATGGGATGCAGCCCCCATACCACCCAAACGCCCGCGGTTTTGATACCTATTATGGCTTCAGTTCGGGGCACTGGGGAAATTATTTCAACCCACCCCTTGAGCAGAACCATGAAAGGGTGCGGGGCGAGGGATATATTGTGGATGATTTCACCAATCACGCGATCAAGTTCATCGAGGATCACAAGGGATCACCGTTTCTCTGTTACCTTCCCTTCAACACCCCCCACTCGCCCATGCAGGTTCCAAGTCAATACTGGGACAGGTTCAAAGAAAAAGAATTGGAACTACGCAACCGGAATCCAAGCCGTGAACACCTGGCACATACGCGCGCAGCATTGGCCATGTGCGAAAACATAGACTGGAATGTCGGACGATTGCTCGACCACTTGGATAAACTGGACTTATCACAGGATACGATTGTTGTTTATTTCAGCGACAACGGTCCCAATGGAAACCGCTGGAACGGGGACATGAAGGGTCGTAAGGGCTCTACAGACGAGGGGGGGGTCCGCAGTCCGATGCTGATCCGTTGGCCAGGTCGGGTGGAACCTGGCAGCAAAATTGTTCAGATTGCCGGGGTCATCGACCTGTTTCCAACCTTGATCGACCTGGCTGGTATTCAAGCGGCACCACCGGCGCCACTCGACGGCATCAGTCTCAAGCCGCTCCTGACCGGTGAGGAGGACATGCACGAGGGTCGATTGATTTTCTCGCATTGGAACAAAAGAGTCAGCGTACGCAGCCAGAGATTCCGAATGGACCATCAGGGCCATCTTTTCGACATGATGAATGATCCCGGACAACGTAAAAATGTTGCCAGCACCTTTCCTGATGCAAAACGCACGCTTGAAAAAGCAGTCGCGGCATGGAAAACAGATGTTCTGGCCAATTATCCGGGTTCACCCCGACCTTTCACCGTCGGACAGCCTGGGTTTAGGCAAACTTGGCTACCGGCACGTGATGCGAAGGCAACCGGCAGTATCGAACGCTCCAATCGATTTCCAAATGATTCCTACTTCACTCATTGGACATCCACGCAGGACCACCTGGAATGGAATGTGGAAATCATGAGCACGGGAACCTACGAAGTACTGCTGTGGCAAAGCACCCGTAAGCAGGACCTGGGTGCACTGCTGGAGCTCGGATTCAAGGATGCAAACCTGCAGGTCCGAGTCACGGAAACATGGGATCCTCCTGAACAGGGACAGGAAAACGACCGGGTGAAACGGCAAGAATCGTATGTCAAGGACTTCAAACCGTTCAGAATGGGAAATATCCACCTTCAAGAAGGCAAGGGCATACTCAAGTTAAAGGCCTTGGAAATCCCCGGTTCAAGGGCACCCGAATGCCGACTTCTGCAATTGATACGAAGGTCTTCCTAGGCCTTCGACCCAACAAATCTGCCATGGCTTTCACCCCACCAAATCAGAGGGAAAAAAGAGCAGCTTTCTGTGTGTTGTTTTTTCTGGCCTGCCATGCCACGGAAGCGATCGATTGGGACTCAAAACCACACGCTCCAGCGTTAGAAGCAGGCATAATTCCGCTGTTTCAGGTGCTTACTCCCAAGCAAACTGGCATCGATCTCGTGCATCATTTCCCACGAGAAGCCCCGTTCAACATGCTCACCGATCAAGGCTCTGGATCAGGCGTCTGCATCGGAGATGTGGACATGGATGGCCTTCCTGATCTGTTCTTCACCAACTACGACCAAGGTAACCGGCTTTACCGCAATCTCGGAAACCTACGTTTTGAGGATATCACCCACAAGTCTGGGCTGAGCGGAACCGTCGCCTGGTGTGGCGGCACCACCTTTGTAGACCTCGACGGAGACGGGGATCTGGACCTGTTCATCGCCGCCTACAATGCTCCCAATCTACTTTTCATCAACCGCGGAAACGGGGTGTTTGACGAAAAAGCCACCCATTTCGGACTTGGTCATTCCGCAGCCAGCGTAATGATGGCATTTGCTGATTACGACCGTGATGGCGATCTGGACGGATACCTTGTCACTCACCGACTCAAGATTAACGGTAAACACATACTTCCTAAAAACACCAAGGAAGCACTCAATCGCAAGATCATCGAAATACGCAAGGACAGGAAGCCCTACGTGACCGCCGCCTATGAGGGGTTCTTTCAACTCATGAACAAAGGCAATGGTGCATTCGAGCTCATCATTGCTGGCGGCAGGGATATCCTTTACCGCAACGACGGAGATAAAGGCTTTACCGAGATAAGCAAGGAGGCTGGCGTAAGCGGATTCGACATCGGCCTGGCAGCAACGTGGTGGGATTACAATAACGATGGATGGCCGGATCTATACCTCAGCAACGACTATAAAGGTGCGGACAAGCTTTATCGCAATACCGGCGATGGCACCTTTCAGGAAGTGGCCACCAATGCCCTGCCACATCTCCCATGGTTTTCCATGGGCTCTGATACCGCCGATGTCAACAACGACGGCCTGATTGACCTCTTCGCCAGCGACATGTCAGGGACGAGCCATTACAAGCGCAAAATGGGCATGGGTGACATGCGCGATGAACAGTGGTTCATGAAACGAGCCCGTCCGAGGCAATACATGCGCAATGCACTTTTCCTGGCAACGGGCACCGAGCGGGCCTTTGAGGCGGCCGCCTTGATGGGGGTGGCCAATACCGATTGGTCCTGGTCTCCTAAATTTGGAGACTTCGACAACGATGGATGGATTGATCTCTTCGTTTCAAACGGCATGTCCAGGGATTTCATGAACAGCGACCTGGCAGCAAGCATCAAAAACCGTTACGGCGAACAATGGCGCAAGGCTCCGATTCTTAAGCAGAGGAACCTGCTGTTCCAAAATCGAGGGGACCTTGCGTTCAGGGAAGTTGGAAGGGATTGGGGTCTTCAAAATGAAACCGCCAGTTACGGTGCGGCACTTGGCGATTTGGATATCGATGGCGACCTTGATATGGTAGTCAACAATTTTGAGGCACCCGTCTCCATCTATCGCAACCAGTCACAGGAAGGGCGATCGATGACCCTTCGTCTCGAAGGAAGAGCCAGCAATCGTTGGGGCATTGGCGCAAAGGTTTCGCTTGAAATGGATAACGACTCACGCCTTGTACGCACCCTGGGATTATCGCAGGGATTCATGTCGAGCAACGAGCCTCTGCTGCACTTTGGGCTCGGGAAAGCCGTGGCCATAAGGTCAATGACCATCGAGTGGCCTGACGGAATGATTCAACATGTTAAAAAACTGCCAGTTGACCATTTAATCACCATCCGACAACCCGATACAACGCCCGCCCCGAAGGTAGAACCTGCCACCAGCAAATCGACGCTTCTCACCAAACACTCCCTGGGGATCCGTGTCCGACATCGCGAAAGCCCTCACGACGACTTCCAGCTTTCACAATCTGGTCCTGGCATGGCCGTGGGTGACGTGGATGGAAATGGTATCGAAGACCTTTATCTGGGTGGGGCTGCAGGAACCTCAGGCCAACTGCTCCTGCGCTACGCCAAAAGCCCACCCCGTCGAAGCACATCGCCCTTCGCTGGACAGAGCAAGCACGAGGACATGGGTGCCTTGTTTTTCGATCTCGAAGGTGATGGGGACCTTGATCTTTACGTGGTCTCCGGGGGTGTGGAATGTGCTCCAGGTCATGATTGGCTCCAGGACAGAATCTACCTTAACGATGGCTCTGGACACCTGAGTAACGCGCCGTTGCTCCCCGACATGCGTTTTTCCGGCCGTTCGGTTTCAGCCGCCGATTTCGACAGGGATGGCGATCTTGACCTGTTTATCGGGGGATTTTCAATCCCTTCGGCCTATCCTACCGCAGACCGCAACGTGCTCCTCAGAAATGAAGGGGGTCGATTGGTCGATGCCACTGTCGAGGTTGCCCCGAACCTGGCTTCCAGCGGACTGGTGAGTGGATCCCTCTGGAGCGATGTGGACTCAGATGGCTGGATCGATCTGCTTCTCTGTCATCATTGGGGACCCGTCGCACTTTTCAGGAACAAAGACGGATACTTGTCCGATGCCACCGTGCAGGCGGGTTTATCCCAGTGGCTTGGTTTATGGAACGGCATCGATGGAGGGGATATCGATGGGGATGGAGACTTTGATTACGTGGTCACCAACCTAGGTTTGAACACCAAATATCATGCCTCCACAGAGAAACCCTTGACCATCTTTTACGGCGACATGGATGGCACGGGGACGAAAAGATTGATTGAGGCTGAATTCGAGGGGAATACATGGTATCCCGTGAGGGGAAAAAGTTGTTCGACCCTGGCCATACCTTCCCTGAGAAAGAGGTTTTCCAGCTTTGAGTCTTTTGCCATTGCATCGCTGGAGGATGTTTATCCGCCTTCAAGGCTTCAGAATAGCCTGCGTTTTGATGTCACGACACTGGAATCAGGACTTCTTCTCAACAACGGCCAAGGGCAATTTGTTTTCTCCCCACTTCCAAGTCTATCCCAGATCACGGCATCCTTTGGAGTGGAAATGCTGGACCTTGATAACGATGGGCACTTGGATGTTGTTCTGTCGCAAAACAGTTTTGCACCACAACTTGAAACAGGCCATTTTGATTCAGGACAAGGTCTTATCCTGATGGGCAGAGGCAATGGCCAGTGGTCTCCTGCATGGCCTGAGGAAAGTGGCTTTTCAGTTCCAGGGGATGCAAAATCCATGGTAACACTTGACCTCAACAGGGATGGGGAAACAGACCTTCTCATCGCCCGCAACAATGACACCCTTGTCGCCTTCAGTGCGAAATCAGGTCAAGAAGCCAACAAAAAGCCCCTTTTTGTCCACGGCAGCAAACGCAACCCAAGTGCCATCGGAACACGTGTTGTAACCGAATACACGGACGGATCCCAAACCCATCGGGAAATCAAGGCCGGCTCTGGTTATCTCTCCCAATCCAGCCCATTGCTCACTGACTGGATCCACCCAAAAAAGAAGTTCGCAAGGATGCACCTGCATTGGCCGGATGGCACCTCTTCCACCCTGGAATCATTACCTCCCCTCAAGAAGGGTCAGTACCATGTTTCCAAACCATGATGGAACCGGGTGATTCCTTTAATGCGTCACAGGTAAATCACATCAGCGCGTTTTTCCGGAGGCAATCCTTTCAACGTGATGGGGCCTGAGGTATTGGAACTGGATCACCACAGATATGGGCGATGGATCAGGGCTTGCATCATATGAAAATGATGTATTAGTGTTCATCCGTTTCCAAGAAGTCGAATACGAAAGCATTCAAAAAGTCATTATGAATAGAACACATAACCCGGGAATCATGGCTCTTAAGCGGATAGCCACCGTGTGTCTGCTTGCACTCGCATGCCAAGTCACCAACGCACAGGTTAACCTGTTAATTGATTTTGGTGGCACGGAAGGAAATGGCGCAGGGGCCTCACCCGACCCGTGGATCACCATCGACAGCCTGATCGAGGACGAACCTTTTGACTTGGGCGGAGGTGTTGCACTCACCCCCATGGATGATGGTTACACCGCCAACAATCCGGCACCACCCGACGAGGGAGCCGAATACGATGGTTTCATCGTCCCTCAGGAAGCCCGTAATGACTACGTCTACAAGAACAACGACACCGCCGGCACGGAGGCTCGCATGAAAATCACCGGACTCCCAGGTGGCACCTACAACATTACGGTCTTCGAAGGACGTACCACAGATGCAAGCCAATTTGCAAAAATATGGGCAGGAGAAGACAGCGAGCCTGACGCAGAGAATACGGGAACCTTCGCCGGAGACCACGCCACGGTCACCGTCACAATTGCTTCAGGTCAGCCACTTTATTATAAACACCTTGAAGATAACTCCGGCGGTATCAGCGGCATGATCATACATCAGGTCGTGGCAGCTGCCTTCACCCCCGTGTTGATCGACTTCGGAGGCGAAGAAGGCAATGGGGCCGGAGCTTCTCCATCGCCCTGGGTAACCATTGATATCTTGATCGAGGACGAACCTGTAGACCTTGGCAGAGGAATCAGCCTGACGGCAAGAGAGGACGGTTACACGGCCAACAACCCTGCTCCACCCGACGAAGGCGCCGAATACGACGGTTTTGTGGTCCCACAGGAAGCCCGCAATGATTACCTCTACAAGAACAATGACACTGCTGGAACCGAGGCACGCATGAGTATCACCGGCCTTCCAAGCGGCACCTACAATGTCACGGTCTTCGAAGGACGCACCACGGATGCAAGTCAGTTTGCAAAAATATGGGTCGGAGAAAGCAACGAACCCGAAACTGAAAATACCGGCACCTTTGCTGGCGACCACGCCACAGTCACCGTCACGATCAACTCCGGGGACACGCTTTGGTACAAGCACCTTGAAGACAACTCAGGAGGCGTCAGCGGCATGATGATTCGAAAGGTCTCCGCCACACTATTATCACCTGTCATGATCGATTTTGGCGGTGAGGAGGGCAATGGGGCCGGAGCTTCCCCTGCTCCTTGGATCACCCTGGACAGCTTGATCGAGGATCAAACCGAGGACTTGGGCAACGGGATCAGCTTGACGGCACTGGATGACGGTTTCACGGCCAATAATCCGGCTCCACCAGCCGAGGAGGCCCTATACGATGGCGTGGTAGCCCCCGCGGTCGCCCGCGATGACTATCTGTATAAAAATGATGACACCGCAGGAGGCACCGCGCGGATGCGCATCGACGGTCTTCCCAGTGGGACCTACAACGTCACCATGTTTGAGGGTCGCACCTCGGATGCCAGCCAGTTTGCAAAAGTATGGGTCGGGGAAGGTAACGAACCCGAAAGTGAAAATACCGGCAGTTTCGCTGGAGATCATGTCACCGTCACGGTCATGGTCGAGGCAGGAGAGCCTTTGTATTACATGCACCTGGAGGACAACAGCGGTGGCATCAGCGGGATGATCATCCGCCAAACCAACGGCGCAGAGGCCAATCCGTTCCTCGCGGGTGCCTTCGGCGCACCGGATGGTTTTACAGCGCTTATTTCGGGTGCAGCATCTCTTGATCCAAGCGGTGTTTCAGCAACGCTGGACGGGGAAACGGTCGACATTTCCGCCGTCAAGGAGGAAGGCACCCTGATTAGAGTCACGCACACAAGGGAAGGCACCCCATTGGCATCCGGCAGTGAACACTCCCTGAACATATCTTGGAACAACGTATCCGGCGGCGTGACCACACAGACAGCTATCTTCACCGTCCCCTTGTTCGCCTACGTGAACTCCTCGCTGGCCCTGTCCGACATCAACACCTCAAAGAGAGGTTTTCTGATGCGAGTCATGCAATCAGATACGGCCCTGGCCGCCAACACGGCCTTACGAGAAGATCATCTCGCAGGCCTTGTCGGTGGAGAAAACATGTCGGATGACACGGGATCCAAAAACTACGTCTGGACTCTCGACCTGATCAATCTGGACCAGGACGCCGCGCCGCAGGGAGAATTCAGAGATTCTGGTGAGGGAAATGCCATGGACATTTTAGACGACTTCATTCCAGGTATTCCGGGATTATCGGGAAGCACAGACAACATCACCGCAGAAATCAACACGGTTGTAAGGATCCCTGAAGCGGGCCTTTACACCTTTGGCTTCAATTCGGACGACGGGTTCAAAACCACCATCGGGAATGACGCCGCAGACAGCGTCATGGCTGGCGGCTTTAATGGTGGCAGGGGTGCCTCCACCACGAGCTTTGACGTCTTTTTCGAGGAAGCAGGTGATTATGCCATGCGCAGTTTGTGGTATGAAGCTGGTGGCGGGGCCAACTTGGAATGGTTCACCATCGATCCGAACAAGGCGCTCCTGAATGATACAGACAATGGAGGCCTGATTACCTTTGCAACAGTACCTGAGATGCCGGCCAAGGTCGTTTCGGCCACGCCCAGCGGTGATGAGACCGGCGTTGACCCCGAATCAAGTGTCTTGATCCGCATTGAAGACCGGAGTGGAAGCGTGGACGTCAACAGCGTCTCACTGACATTGGATGGAATTGATGCCGGCGGAAGCATCGAAAAATCAGGGGGAAGCACAAGCATCATGGTGGACCGCAGCGGCCAGCTATGGCTTCCAAACCAAACCGTCACAGCAGAACTCGCCTATACAGCCGGCGGCGAGGAGCGGACAAGCAGCTGGTCATGGACCACGGCCGATTACCTGACACTGCCCACGGTGGGTTACCGCACGGATCTCGGCTCGGGAAGCGAACCCGGTTTTGATTTCCGTGTACACCAGGTCGCCACGAC
>JAAZXX010000859.1 GCA_014239995.1 Verrucomicrobiia bacterium | reverse complement strand
TGCATGTGCATCAGAAAAGGGAGGTATCGACCGGCACAATGCCACCTCGACCCGCCCTTGTCATCAACACCATCGTATCCACAAATAGTGAAGCTCACCGATTTAAGAGGCATTCTGCAATACATCCCCCGCTTCAGGGACAGGGTTTTTGTTATCAGCCTGGATGGCGCCGTCGTGGCCGGTGAGAACTTTTCAAACCTTCTTCTGGACATTGCATTACTCCGATCGCTCAACATCAGACCGGTCTTGGTTCACGGCGCTGCCCATCAGATCCAGGCCCTGTCATCGGCGACCCGGCAAAGCCCCAGCGACACGGACGGAACCGGCATCACGGACACCGGCACCCTGGAGACCGCGATCCATGCGTCCAGCATGGTCACCCATGCCATCCTTCAGGGATTGTCAATTTCAGATCTGCGCGGAGCTGCGAGCAACGCCATCATTGCGCATCCCAGGGGAATCATTCAGGGAGTAGATCAGCAATGCACCGGTAAGGTGGAACGTGTGGACACCCAGCTGCTGGAGGTGCTGATCAACCAGCAAATCATACCGGTCATCGCACCCCTGGGTTTTGATGGAGAAGGCCACACGTTCAGGGTCAATTCCGATGCTGTGGCACTTTCGGTGGCAAAGGCCCTGAAGGCTACCAAGCTCATATTCATCACAACCCAGAACGGACTGATTTTTGAGGACTCACTCATACGCCAGATGGCCGTCAATGAGCTGGACCAGCGCCTGCGTGATCAACCCTCGGCATTTTCCAGGGAAACACTTTCCAAGGCCCAGCATGCTGCTGAGGCCTGCCGATGGCACGTGCCGAGGGCCCACATTATTAACGGCGGCGTGGTGGAGGGATTGCTCGCAGAAGTCTTTTCAAACGAGGGAATCGGAACACTCATCTACGCCAACGCATACCAACAGGTTCGTCCTGCTGATAAGAGAGATGTGTCTATCCTGCTTCAGATGACCCGAGGATCCGTGGCTAATGAAGAGCTCCTCAAACGAACCCGAACGTCCATCGAAAAGCATATCACAAACTATTACCTGTTCGAGATTGATCACCACCCCATCGGCTGTGTCGCACTCCATCCCTACGCAGAAGAAGGCGTGGGCGAACTAGCTTTCCTCCATGTCAATCCCTCCCATGAAAACCAGGGGATCGGGAGAAAACTGATCGAGTTTGTGGAGGACAGGGCAAGGAAAATCGGACTGGATGCACTTTTCCTGTTATCCACCCAAGCATTTGCTTATTTTCATACCAAAGCGGCCTATCAGGAAGGTTGCGTGGATGACCTGCCGCCGGGTCGGCGTCAAATATATGATCGGAGTGGTCGTAACTCCCGCATTCTGGTCAAGTCTCTCACATAAACGCTAACCGCACTGGGCAGTGTCCCGCATGGCGTGATCCACCAACACCAGGGCTGCCATGGCTTCAACAATCGGGACCGCCCTTGGCAGGACGCATGGATCATGGCGTCCACGCCCTTTCATCGTGGTATTCTGGAGATCCCCATCGACGGTTTCCTGAACCCGCATCACGGTGGCGGTGGGCTTGAAGGCAGTTCGGAAGTAAATAGGCATGCCGTTGGAAATCCCCCCCTGTATCCCTCCTGAGTGATTGGAAGTAGTCTTGACATGCCCTTCCTCATCGGCCCTGAACGGGTCGTTGTGTTCAAGACCCGTCAGATGGACTCCTTGAAAGCCAGAACCAACGTCAAAGCCTTTGCATGCGGG
>JAAZXX010000858.1 GCA_014239995.1 Verrucomicrobiia bacterium | reverse complement strand
TTGCCAGCCATTTCAAGCTTTTCCGCAATGCTTCCCTGCGTTCGACACGAAACATTGAACGCCACGGATGCAGCGTTTGTTCTGTTCCAGCAGCAAGTGCAACGTTTTCAGCAAGGGTCATTTCCCGAAATGGTCGTACTAACTGTTGCGCAAATCCCAAGCCTTTACGTACTCTAGCATGTATCGGCAGGTTGTTGAGAATTTCTCCTTCCAGATCAATTTCACCCTGATTTGACTGAACCACACCTGTTATCACTCTCAACATCGTCGTCTTACCCGCACCATTTGGACCGATCAAACCAAGGATTTCTCCATGATTCAAATACAGTGAAACCTGTTCAAGTGCATGTACACCTCCGAAACGCACAGAGATATTCCGGATGTCCAGCAAACTCATTGATTCTCCTTCAGCACAAAAGTATTTTTACTTTTAGGAAATAATTTTTTGGCTAAACCGGCCAGCCCTCCTGGGCTGAAGCGCATTACGGCAAAAAGTAAACTACCGTAGAGCAGGAGTTTGTAGTCACCAATGAATTGAAACCACTGGGGTAAGACACTCAGCAAAGCCGAAGCCAGGATAACTCCCAAGATTGAACCGTTGCCGCCAATGACAACCATAGCCAACAGAGTGATGGATTCAACAAATGCAAAACTGTCTGGAAAGATGAAACGAACGTGGTGAGCGTAAAGTCCTCCGGAGAGACCAGCCAAAGCTGTGCCGAGTGCAAAAGCGATCAGTTTGTAGCGTGAAACATCCAAACCGATCATCCGGGCAGTATCTTCGTCTCCGGAAACTGCCTCGAAAACATATCCCATCCAGGACCTGCGGATTTGCAAACTCAACAAAGCTACTAAAATTACGCATCCTAAAACCAGTGCAAGAAAACCTAATTTCCCAAATCCTGGATCAGGAATCGAAGAAACACCCAACTCACCGCCCAGCCATTCCTGTTGACGTACCACGCCAAGGAAAACGAAGTTAACACCCATTGTTGTGATAGCCAGGAAATCATGTCGAACCCTCAGGCTTGCAAGTCCAACCATGACACCAAATGAGCCTGCGAGCAGCATTCCAGCCAAAAGAGCCACAAAAAAAGGCGTATCAGCTTTTGTCAAAATACTGGCTGTATATGCACCTATACCGACAAAAGCGACATGTCCCAAGCTCACTTGACCACAAAATCCTGTAATCAGATTAAGGCTTAAACTGCCAATTATGCTGATACCCATGAAGGTGAGTAGACTGATTTCATATCCCATCTCAGACTCCCCTAAACATACCTTGTGGACGTACCATCAACACAAGGATCAAAAAAACAAAAGCAATCGCGTCTCGGTTCAGCACGTTTCCAAGGTAAATTGTACCAAAGGATTCCACCACTCCAAGAGCCAATGCCGCAACCAGTGTCCCGCGAACGCTACCAAGACCACCAAGAACAATGATTGCGAGGGCTTTGTAACTTGGAACACTCCCCATCGTCGGTTCTACAAGGTTATTGAGAATACCCACGATCATGCCTGCTGTTCCTGCGAGAGCTGAACCGATAAAAAAATTGAAATAGCGAACCAGTATAGGGTCAATACCGAAAGATTCCGCCATCTGTGGATCAGTTACTGTTGCACGCCAGGCAAGTCCTAAACGTGTTCGGCTGGAAAGCCATGCAAGCCCTCCTATTAAAATAATGCTGACAAGGATTGTTACCCATTCACCTTCCCGCAAATACATGCCACCTAG
>JAAZXX010000857.1 GCA_014239995.1 Verrucomicrobiia bacterium | reverse complement strand
TGAAAAGAATTTCTCCACCTACCACCTCTCCTGGGGGGTCCACAAGACCTAGGATGGAAAATCCGGTTACGGTTTTTCCAGAACCTGATTCTCCAACCAGTCCCAGAACCTCTCCAGAACCCAATGAGAAACTGACATCTTCAACGGCTTTAGCCACCCCGTCACGGGTGAAGAAATGGGTCTGGAGGTTGCGGACATCCAGGGTGGGTTGGGGCATGGAACTTCAGGAATCGTTAGAGGATTTTTCAAAGAAGGATTCAAAAATAAAATCCTGTCCAGTAAAGATTGTTTTTGTGTTCATGACCCTAGTCCTTATTTCTGAAGCCTTGGATTGAGTACATCCCGTAACTGGTCACCGACGAGGTTGATGCTGACGATGGTAATCAGCAGGGCGATTCCAGGAAAGAAACTGATCCAATATCTTTGACTCAACATGTATTCGAATCCGTTGGCGATCAAGAGTCCCAGTGAAGGTTCGGTGATCGGGAGCCCTATGCCCAGGAAACTGAGGGTGGCTTCCAGAGAAATCGCATGTGCAGTTTGTAGAGTGCCAACCACGATCAAGGGTGGAAGGCAGTTTGGAAGCAGATGGCGAAAAACAATGCGTTGGTGACTTAAGGCAAGGCAGGTGGCCGCTTCAATGTATTCCTTGCGCCTCTCGACCAAAGCACTACCTCTGACGGTTCGGGCATAATAGGCCCACTGCACGACCACAAGGGCAACGATGATCTTGTCCACGCCCTTGCCGAGCAGGGCCACCAGCACCAATGCCACCAAGATGGCCGGAAAGCCGAGTTGAATGTCCACAACACGCATAATCAGGGTTTCTACCTTTCCTCCAAAATACGCGGCAATCAACCCAAAAGCCCCACCGATGGCTAAGGCAATCAATCCACTCAGCACTCCCACACTAAGGCTGGTTCGAAGTCCGTATAATATTGCACTCAGCAAATCCCGCCCAGCACCGTCGGTCCCAAGCCAATAGGTCATTCCAGTGTAGCTTTTCGAACCAGGTTCAAGCCGGCTGTCCATAACATCGACTTGTGCCAGATCATAAGGATCAGTCGGAGAAATGAGTGGTGCAAAAAGCCCGAGGATGAGGATCAAAAGCAGAACAGCAAAGGCTCCTGTAGAGACTTTGCTTTCAAAAAAATTTTCAAGGAAACGCTGAAGAGGGTGGTCCGGTTTGTAGAATTTCTCGGTTCTCCCGTCTTCGTTCTGGAGTGCTTCCATCGTTGAGTCAGGTTTTCATGTCCTGGAGGCGAACCCTGGGGTCCAAAATCGAGTAAAGGACGTCGACGATCAGGTTGATGATCACGAACATCAGCACGATGATCATCAGATATGCGACCACCACAGGCCTGTCCAGCAGATGGATGGAATCGATGATGAGTTTTCCCATGCCTGGCCAGGCAAAGACGGTTTCTGTGACCACTGAAAAAGCGATCAAACCTCCGAGTTCCAAACCCAGTACTGTCACGACAGGAATGAGAATGTTTTTCATGAGATGCACAAAAATCAGTCGTGATTCACTGAGCCCCTTGGCTCGTGCGAATTTCATGTAATCCTGATGAACCACTTCCCGTGTTCCTGCTCGGGCAAGGCGAATCACGAGAGACATCTTGAACAAGGAGAGATTGAGAGCAGGCATCAACAAATGGGAAAGACCATCGAGGGTCAGAAAACTCAGTTCTATCCCTGCCACCAGTACAGTTTCTCCACGACCCGTCGAGGG
>JAAZXX010000856.1 GCA_014239995.1 Verrucomicrobiia bacterium | reverse complement strand
CCTGGGATGGATGGCTTCCGCTGGCTCTGGGAGGTCCATGAAGACGAGTGAGGGGAGGAGCTTTGATCCTGTCGATATTGAGATTGGACCTGATGGGGCTATTTATGTTTCAAGCTGGGGGCGCCAGTATGGTGCCGTCCATGACAGCGGAAAAATGGTCAATGAGGGAAGGATTTACAAGTTATGGCCCAGTGCTTTCAAACCTTCTGTCTCCACTGTGAACAAGCTTGTTTCGAATGAGGATCGCTCGATTGACGCCCTGATTGCTGACCTTGATAGCCGCCTTCCAGCAAGGCGTATGGATGCCCAGGATGAGCTGGTCAGGAGAGGTCGAGGCGTCGTTGATGCCCTGAAACAGGCCCTGGATGGAACCGACAAACGGAGAGCGAGTGAGACGTGGTTGTTATGGACCTTGGGGCGCATCGGCCTGCGTGAGCGTGATCTTGACTCATTTTTTGTGGAGCAGTGGAAGCGTGGTTTCAATCGGCGTTTGCAGGCCCTGAGGATTGTGGCTTTTCAAGCCCGCGAGAGAGGAGCGCGTGAAGTGCCGGAGTTCGTTGGTTCCGGTCTGCTTGAGGAAAACGCGAGATTGCGCCATGAATCTGTTCTGGCACTGCATCAGTCAGGGGACACACGCTGGAAAAGTGGATTGCTCGCCCTGTTAGGCAACGAAAAGGACCGTTTGGTCTATTATTCTGCGTGGCAGGCTATGCGTGATTTGTTTTCCACGCCCGAAAAAAAAGCCATGCTCAGGCATGAACATGCCTCCCTCCGGCGAGCCGCCCTGCTTAGTCTGTTGGAGGATGATGTCCTTGCCGATGAAGAGATTCAGACCATGACCAAGGATCAGGATCCCATGACATCCTTTTTAGCTGAGAAACGGCTCAGTGGTAGGGCCATGCCTGTGATCAAGGGACCCGCAATCAGTCAGTCTTCCGCTCTGGCGTCCGTATCGGAGAGGTCAGGAGATCCCACCCCCTTCGTGTTACAAGTACTCGAGAACCTTGAACCGTCCACGGGTCGTCCCAGCCAGCAGGCACTCTTGTTGCCGGGGGTGGCTGCCTACATCGATCGTGCTTACCGCATCCAGGAAATTCCTGAATCACTGATCGGTCAAACCTTTCTCCAGGGTGCCAATAATGATGCTGAAGATTCCGAGAGTCCCCGTATGTCCTTTGAGCTGATGTTTCCATCCACCGTTTACATTGCCGATGATCTACGAGGGACTCAGTTGCCAGCATGGTTGGAACGTGATTTCGAGGCAACAGAACTCTACCTCAGGACGGACGATGCCAGGCATCGACTCTACAAGGCTCAGCTTCCCGCTGGTAAAGTAAGTCTGGGCCCGAACCGGGTGATCGATGAAGCAAAAGCCGCTTACATCGTGATCATTGAGCCTCATTACCTGCAGTCCCAGACAGATGCCTATGCCGTTGGAGAGGTGCTTGACCTGTTGAAGGATGCCAGTCCGGCGAGGGGGAGAACACTTTTTCATGCTGCCCGTGCTGCAAACTGTGTTGCCTGTCATCAACTGGAAGGACAAGGCAATGTTTTTGCGCCGGACCTTGCCGACATCGCTGCTCGTGCCCAGCCTGAGACCATCATAAGGTCCATTCTGGATCCCAGTGAGGAGATAACGGAGGGCTTTGCCTCACAGACACTGGAGACAAGGGATGGCGAGATGCATCAGGGATTGGTTGTAGGTGAATCCGCGCGCATGATAACCCTTGCCGATGCTTCTG
>JAAZXX010000855.1 GCA_014239995.1 Verrucomicrobiia bacterium | reverse complement strand
TTGGTGCGCTATTCTTAATCTTTACTAAGATTGGAAGTTGGAGAATTATAGTTTCTACAATAATAGGAGCTTTAGTTATGGGATTAATATTTAACGGTGTTGTAGATGCTGGTTGGATTGGAGAATCAAGTAAATTCTTCGGATTAATGAGTATTCCATTCTGGCAACATTTAATTATCGGTTCTATTTTATTTGGAGCAGTTTACATGGCAACAGATCCTGCCTTCTCAGGGGGGATTTCGGGATGGCCTGGCAGGGAGCGGATCATTGTCAATCAGGCCTGGCAGGGTGTCCTGAAGTCTGATGGCATGGTATGGTTGAAGGAAAGGCGTCGACGGGCCGTGCGTTCCGGACTCCGCATGACTGGGCTTCTCTGGGCCATTGCCTGGATCTCCTTGAGTTTTGTTTTCGCGGCGCTGCTTGCGGGGTTTCCTGGTGATGACGGGATGGCCACACTGCGCCTGCTGCTGTATGGTGTGTTTTTCCATTTTGGAGGCCTGCTCCTGCTTCCCACACTCTCTCGACGTGGCTCCATTGCCCTGGACAGGTCTGCACCATCCATTGACAATGAGTCTCCCAGAACACGGGGGTGGATCGCGTCCATGACCCTGTTGACAGACGGTGAAGAACAGCGTTCCCCTTGGATAGAGCGCATTTTTCACCCTCTTCCCTCCATGACAAATCGCCTGTCTCCCCAGCTTGGGTCGGACTGGGGTGCCTGGAATGCCACTCGTTACATGCTCTTTCTGAGCACCCTGGCCGGAGGGCTGCTTTCAAGATCTGTTCACTGTAACCTCGGGCGACCTGAATTGTGGATCATGCCACCAGTGGACTAGCAAAGCATGGCGTGCTCTCCTCAAACCCTGAAATGCAACAGAGTCGGACAAAATATGCCCGAAACCTCCCGACTCGCCTGCATGCCAGGGCATATCCGTCAATGCTTTCTTGATATGATGCCTTGACTGGTTAACATGGTCCCATGGCCTATCCTGGTGAAAACCGACACAAGCAGAGCCTTTACAAGGCTTTGATGCTTACCATGACCATGGGGTTTTCTCTCGTCCAGTCTCGCCTCTGTGCCGATGTTCCTGATTTTAGAAAGGATGTCCAGCCGATCCTGAATGAGCATTGCGCGGAATGCCACGGGGGGGTCAAGAAATCCTCCGGTTTCAGCGTGCTTTCCCGTGAACGGATGCTTGAACGTGCCGATTCAGGTCTGCCTGGCCTGCTTCCCGGAAATGCGAAACAAAGCTCCTTGGTCCAGCGTATACGTGATACGGATATGGACAACCGTATGCCACCTGAGGGCCACGAACCGCTGAGCTCCGACCAAATAGGTGTCCTGATGGATTGGATTGACGCAGGTGCCTCATGGCCTCAACACTGGGCCTTTGCCCCCTTGCGGCAGGTCCAGATCCCATCGGGTAAACATCCCGTCGATTTTCTTGTACAAAGTGGCCTGGCCAAACGGGGTATGGTACCGTCCTCACCGGCCCTGCCTTCCACCCTGTTGCGACGGCTGTCGCTCGATCTCACTGGCTTGTTGCCTGAACCCGTTGTGATGAAATCCTTCACGGGAAATCCTGCCGACATCCAGCTGGAGTCTCTTGTGGATCGCTTGCTTGCCTCACCTCATTTCGGCGAACGCTGGGCGCGGCACTGGTTGGATGAGGCACGTTATGCGGATTCACTGGGTTATGAGAAAGACAGTGTCAAGGAGGACGCCTGGCAATATCGAGACCTGTCTC
>JAAZXX010000854.1 GCA_014239995.1 Verrucomicrobiia bacterium | reverse complement strand
TAATAACTAAAGCTCAGATGTCGCAGGTCGAATTCAATCCAGAGCAGCGGAACTTCACGATTTACGGTGCCGAGTGGTCGACGAATACGGGAAATGGTGCGCAATAACCACCAATGGTTCTCCTATACTGATAATGAAGAAGCTCTTCCAGTTTAGTTTACGTCAGATTTGGAGGCAACCAACCTCCTCAATCTGAAACACATTCTTAAATCTCACTGATACTCAAAAAAGGACCGCCACGTGCCGTAAAAACGTGGTGAGTAAAATAGGGAAACATTTAAACAATTTTATTTTTTTATTGATAAACAATTTGTATTAGTATAAATTGAATTTTCATGACCTCATTTTCTATGTTCAAGTTGTGATTTCCCCAACAACCTGGCGTCAATAATTACGCAGGAATTTTGAGGACAAATGCTTTGCAAAAAGATTTGCCTCCAACACCTAAGACGGAGAGTGCTATGATTGAAGAAAAAATCGAAGTTCAAAATAAAATATCGAGTCGGCGCAAATTTATTACAACTTCCGCTGTCGCTGGACGTGTTAAGAAGATTCAAATTAAAATTGCAGGTAGTCTGATGAAAACGCTGATAGGAGTTGCTTGCGGCCTACTTGTTTGTGTCGGCATTGCCCAAGCCAAAACAACGGTGACTTGGGGAATGTGGGGCAGCCCTGCAGAAATTAAGACCCATCAAAGAGTTGCGGATGCCTTCATGGCGTCTCACCCCGATATTCAGATAATCCTGTGGGGGCAGCCTTGGGGAGATTACTTTACCAAGCTCAAGACTCTCTGGGCGGCAGGGGACAAGGAAGGTATACCCGATGTGCTGTTCCTATCACCGGTGGTGACCTATGCGGGACAGGGTGTGCTTGAGCCGCTTGATCCGTTCATTAAGGCCTCCGGTTATAACACATCGGATTACTGGCCATCACTTTTAGATTTTGGAAAACTGAAGGGAACGATTTATGGCTTGCCACGCGACATCGGTATTGAAGTCCTTTACTACAACAAGGACATCTTTGACGAGGCGGGTGTATCTTATCCTACCAATTTTTGGACATGGGATGACCTGAAAGCTGCGGCGAAGCAACTTTCAAAGATCAATACCAGTGGTCGGGTACAGCGCTATGCCCTGGGAGCGGAAGGGGGCAAGTACCAGTTGTTTCTGGGACAGAACCGTGGCAGCATCCTTAATGATATGGTCAATCCAACGGCCTGTACATTGTCAGAACCAGTCGCAGTTGAAGCAATTAGTTTTTTTGCGGGGCTGATGGATGAAAAATTGGCTATGCGACCCTCTGCACTTAGTCAGGCTGGCGGTGATGCTGGTGTGTTTCAGAGTGGACAAGCAGCTATGATTATTCAGAATGCCAGTCGAATTTCAGCTTTTAATGCTGCCAAAATGAATTATGATGTGGCTGCAGTACCGATACCTGCAGGTGGGCAGCGTTCTGGTACGGCAGGTGGTGCAGCTTGGACAATGAGTAAGTACAGTGATGACAAGGATGCCGCATGGACATTCCTCTCATGGTTGCAGAGTACCGAGGGGGGCCAGATGGTTTACTCTACTTCAGGTGAAATTTTACCAGCGCTTCGTTCCACTGCAGTGTCTGACGCTTTCCTTGGAATCAATGCTCCACCAGCAAATCGTGCCGCATTCATAATTGAAGGAAATAATGCAAAAAAGGGACGTTCAGGCTACTTTCCTAACTGGGGCACTCTTAACGGCAAAGTGATCTCACCAAAT
>JAAZXX010000853.1 GCA_014239995.1 Verrucomicrobiia bacterium | reverse complement strand
CCGGCATCGATCAATACTGCCAATTGCCGCGTGAATTGAGTGAGTTCTTTGCCGCCGACCGTTGGCAGCGCAAAATTGAAATCCCCTTTTTTCTTCCCCTTCTTGGCAGCGGCTTTCTTAATCGCGTCATCACCTGCAGCATCCTTAACCTCGGCTACTTGCGTGGGGTAATACCCCATCTCCTTGATGCGGGCAATAGCTTCATTCTGGCTGCCCACCTCAAGGGTGCCCTCCTTCTGCTTGCCCTCTTTATCGATGGCGATGTAATTGAACAGCGGCATGGGTATGCAGATCAGGTATACTTCATGACCTCCTCAAAGGTCGACTCCCCAGAGAACATAACCCGCAAGCCGTCCATGCGCAAGGTTTGCATGCCAAACTCTATTGCCTTTTCGCGCAACACAAGGGCGGGTACTTTGTTGGCGATCAGTTCGCGGGTTTCATCATTCATTTGCAGCATCTCGTACAAACCACACCGTCCTTTGTAGCCGGAGTTGTTGCAGGCATCGCAACCGGTGCCGTACTTAATCTCCCTGCCCTCGACATCTTCATCGTTGAGCTGCAGCATTTGTCGCTGATCTTTGGTGATGGGCGTGGAGACGATGCACTTGGGACAAATGGTTTTCACCAACCTCTGAGCCAGTGCGCCGTTCACTGAAGAGGAAATCAGAAAGGGTTCGACCCCCATATCCATTAGACGGGTAATGGCTTCAGTAGAACTGTTTGTGTGCAGGGTGGTGACCACCAAGTGACCAGTGAGCGCAGCCTCGATGGTGATGGAGGCAGTTTCCAAGTCACGGGTTTCGCCCACGAGGATGATGTCCGGATCCTGACGCAGAAAGCTCTTGAGCGCCTTGGCAAACGTCATCCCCATGGATTCCAGAATTTGGCATTGCACAATGCCTTCCACTGGGAATTCAACAGGATCTTCAGCGGTTACAATCTTTACATCCACGGTGTTGAGGCGGCGTAAAGCGGCGTAAAGCGTGGTGGTTTTTCCGGATCCGGTTGGACCAGTGACGAGAAATACGCCATTGGGTTGCTCCACGCAATGTATGATGCTCTTGTGGACACTGTCGGGAATTTTCAGGACATCAAGCGAAAGAATATCAGTATTGTTTTTATCTAGTAAACGCAGCACTACCGATTCACCAAATTGGGTAGGCAACGTACTCATGCGGAAAACCAGTTCCTCACCAGCGATAATAGTGGCGATACGACCATCCTGCGGAAGGCGACGCTCGGCAATGTTGAGGTTGGCCATGATCTTTAGGCGGGAGGAGATTGCCGCAGCCAGTTCGCGAGGCGGTGGCGTAAGCAGCTTCATGGTGCCGTCCACTTTCATGCGAATCTGATAGGTATCCTCGAATGGCTCAAAGTGAATATCCGACGCACTATCCTTGAGGGATTGGTACAAAACCATATTTACAAATCTGACGATGGGCATATCATCACCGACCTCTTCAAGAATCTCGAGGCTCGTGACTTCATCGTTATCTTCCTCTACATCAGGTAAATTGTATCCACCAAGTTCTTCAATTAAATCATCAAAGGTAGCTTCGCCGGAATATTTCGTCTCGAGCACATGTAATATCTGATTCGAATCCGCCACCCGCACCTGCAATGTCCGATTCAGCTTTCCACGGTGTTACAGTGTGTGATTTCCCAAATTCTATGCAAACGCCTTCCTAAAGGGCGCGTGGCCATCCATGATATTATGGTGATGACGCCCTCCATTTCTGCGCTTAT
>JAAZXX010000852.1 GCA_014239995.1 Verrucomicrobiia bacterium | reverse complement strand
CCGCTCAGGGGTTCGATGGTGCGCGGTACATCAAGCTTGAGGGCCCACCACGGCAGGTCATTGCGATGACTGCCGAGGTCCGACATGGTGCCGTTGCCAAAGTCCCACCAGCGATACCAGCGCGGTCCGGGAAAGTAATCCGAATGAAAGGGGCGGTGAGGTGCCGGCCCAATCCAGAGGTCCCAGTCCAGAATTTCAGGAGGGGTCTGGCTTTCCGTGGGCGTGTCCTGCGTTGAGAGGATGTCCCGGTTGCGCTTGGCATCGGCGTCGCTCTGCCAACCCCAGGCCCGACTGACCCATGTGTGTACTTCGCTGACCGGACCGATGGCCCCTGACTGGATAAGCTCCACCACCCGCCGGTAGTTTTCACCGGCATGAATCTGGGTGCCCATCTGGGTTTGTACGTCTGCCTTTGCCGCGGCCTCGGTAATGATTCGGCACTCGTGGACGTCGCGTGTGAGGGGTTTCTCGCAATACACATGCTTGCCGGCCTGCAGGGCTGGCAAGGTGGCAAAGGCGTGGGTGTGCTCGGTCGTCGAGACAACCACGGCGTCGAGATCATCCATGTGCCCGACAAAGTCACGCAGGTCGCCATAGGTGCGTGCCTCGGGGGCCACGGTCAAGGCACCCTTGAGACTGTTGCTGTTGACATCACAGAGGGCGACAATGTGTTCCCCCTTGCAGGCGTTCACATGGCTGCGACCTCGGCCGCCGACACCGATCAACCCGACGTTGAGCTTACTGTTGGGCGACTTGGAATGCGTGATGGATGGAAATCCAAGGATGGCTGCGGTGGCGGATGTTTTTCTGATGAATGTGCGGCGTGACGTCCTGTGGTTCATGAATACCTCTCTTTCCTTGATGGTGTTCTGTTGTGTTTTTGGGAAGTTCCTATTTCAATGCCAAACGCCGGTCTTGTCGAGCCTCAAGCGCACGAACACCTGATGGATGGGGCGCCTTGTCATGTTAGATATCCGACTGCGACGGAAAGCGTGCCACCCACATCCCAGCCCATGGATCATGGAATAGGGGGTTGTTCGACCAAGGAGTCCACCAACAGGGTCTCCCAGGCAAGTTGTTGTTCATGGTCGACCCCACGCATGGATAAAGCCAGATTTCCGTGACGATCATATATCTCAAGTGAGGATTCCATCCTGTTGCAGGAGGCACAGCGGCCCTTGAGAAGCCACGCTGGCCCCAGCTCGGACGGTCGCAGTTCCACCCGGGCACCGCAGTGGCCATGCAGGACGATGGTGCCTTGATGCTGGATGATCTTGGTGAACCGGATTAGCGCTTTCCCCTGGGTGCCAGCATTTCCAACCAGGAGTGAGAGTTTCAAGCCTTGCTTCAGGACGCCATCAAATAATTGGTGGCATGTTTTCAGGCAAGGCATGAATTTTAATTCGGGGTGGCCAAAGAGCTGTCGTTTCTGTCTTGCCTGGGATCCCTTCCAGGGTGGTCTGAGTGCGGTCCTGGGTGCCTTGATGGAGTGGTTTTCAGCGGCCTTTCCACGAAAACGAGCCAGGACCAGTCTCAATTGTGCGAGTTGCCCGGGATGGGTGAAATGAACTCCAAAATTTCCTTGGCCATCCACGTTGCTGACCAGCAGATACCCCTTTTCCCGTTCAAGGATTCCAAAAACCTGGCCCCAGTGCTTTTGTAAACATTATTAAAGGTTGCGATAAGTTTTGTACTTTCTGCATTGTTCCCTTCACCCGAGGCAGAGAAAAATCACGCGAACCTGTTGAGCTGTATCAAGAAATTC
>JAAZXX010000851.1 GCA_014239995.1 Verrucomicrobiia bacterium | reverse complement strand
ATGGCAGCCCTGTTCGTGACGCTGGTTTTATCCGGATTTGCCGTCAATCGTCACCTGAGACTCAAACGCAGTTATGCGGAGGTTGAAAAAATAGTGGCCGTCCGTACTGCAGCTCTGGAAAGGGCCAACAATCAATTACTGCAAGATCATAAAATGAAAGCGCTGGGGACACTTACCTCAGGTATTGCGCACGATTTCAACAGCATTCTTTCGATCATTAAGGGATCCGTGCAAATCATCGAATCCAATCCTGAGAACTCCAGCAAGGTACGGAAACGTGTCGCTCGCATTCACTCAGTCGTCGATCAGGGAGCAGGCCTCGTACGTTCCATGCTGGGTTACGTGCGCAAACAAAACAAGACATCCAAGCCACATGACCTGAATCGTGTACTCCAGGAAGCAGTGCGCTTGTCCGAGGACAACGCAAGTGCAGCCCGGATAAAATTCATGGAAAACCCGGAAATCGGTGAGGTGCATATCATGCCGGATCTAATGCGTCAAATGGTCATCAACATTACCAACAATGCCATCGATTCCATGGATGCGTCGGGTACGATTTGCATCAGCCTGGCCTTGGCCAGGGAATTCAGAGGGCATGTCGCACTCAAGCCTCATCGGGACGATCTCTATGCAGTCATTCAAATAGTGGACACTGGGGTTGGGATCCCCAAGGAGATGATAGCCCGTATATTTGAACCTTTCTATACGACAAAGGCCTTTTCATCACGGCGAGGTACGGGCCTGGGACTGTCCATGGTGTACGAAATGGCTCGAGAAATGGGGGCTGGCCTTTCAGTGGATTCCTCTCCGGGGCAAGGAAGCCAGTTTTTCATCTATGTGCCCATGTCAGTTCAGGGGGAGGTATCCTTGCCAGAGGGTATGGGTGGCGGTGATTTGCGCAAAAAATAAAAGCAACTACTCACAAGGCAGACGCAACCCAAACCCGCCATCCAAAGGGTGTATGTCTTGAAAAAAACAAGACGGGACATATCGGCCTGGCCAAGGTCCTTGTAGAGTTGTATGCCAACAGATCCTGTATAGCCGATAGCGTCAGCAACATAAATGGCAAACACAGCCGTACCAACTACCTTGGTAGAGGCGATCATCCGGTCAAAGAGCAATGAGCCGTATGGCACGTATGCCAAATAAGAACCCAACCCTGTCAGAGTCAACCACCAGAAGCCGGATATCCATTGCATTTCAAACAACAGGGTACTCAAACCCAAGAGCAATACCCCAGAGGTCATAACGACGAAAGCCCCCAGCAGTCCTGCTCGGTTCCCCTTGATGGTGTTGAGCAAGGCCATCACACCTATGACGCCGAATGCAACAAGGGTTTCCGTACGGGTGATAATGGTCTGGTTATCGCCATAACGATAACCCAGGTCGTCCAGAATCTCGACCATGTAATTGTCTCGAAAATCACGGTAAGCGGTCAGGAAAAAGTAAGCAATCATGAGCAATATCAAACCCGGAAGGAAGTGACGCAGAAAGGTTACCCGTTTACGTCCGTCCATGGGTTGTCGTTCTGTACGGGCACGTATGTCCTCCTTGTTGGGTCCGGGCAATTGATTCAGCATCCAGACCGAGAGTATGAACAGGGGAAGGAAGTGGAGCCCGACAATGGCAGGCATCCATGCTTCGCTTACTTGTCCAAGGGTTTGTGCGATGGATGAGCCGATGCCCGGAAACCCTTGCCAAGCGGCAGCGATATCACCACTCATCATGGCACGTCCAAAGTCTTTGACGATCCCGCTTGAAACAATGAA
>JAAZXX010000850.1 GCA_014239995.1 Verrucomicrobiia bacterium | reverse complement strand
TCTTCTTCAACCAACTGAGTGCTCGAACAGGAACCCCCTTCCCATCAAAATCCTCCTGAAGGGTTCGGGCCACCTGTTCAGCATCCACCCCGGTCTTCAGTTTCAGGGCAATACCATGAACCCCTCGCCCCAAGCCGTACAGCTCCTGCATAACTCGCAGTGTCACAATTGCAGTGTTACTATCCACCTCGTACCAACCGGATTGAAAGACCCCGGCGAGCTCCAACTCCCGAGGCAATAGCACCTCGTCCTGTTTCGCCTTTTCCAGCATAAGGGGCGTAAATATTTCCAGTACACTACCTGCACTGGCCTGCAGGCTGGCAGCAAGGTCTACACCAAGGATAATCTTCTCATCATCCAGATCATCCAGGGTACAGCGAAGTTCAGGCAGGGCAATGTTGTCAAGGAACCCTTCCACAGGAAATACCTTGGCCTCACGGTCGAGATGGATTCCCCTGATGAAAGGCATGAAGGGAACCTGCCCATTCTTCATCATCACCACCCCTTCAGTATAAGGAGTCGCTGCAAGAACTGAGTCCCTCGCCTCAAGGTCAACCAACAGATCTTTCCAATCGTAAAGGATGTTATTACTGACGATCCGGATATCCGCATCACGCGCCACTATATTTTCACGGATTTTATCCCCAAAACCATTCATCACGGTCTGCACAATCAGGAGAACCATTACCCCAAGCATGACACCAACGATGGAAATTCCCGAGTAGAACGAAAAAATTCGTCCAGTTGGGAAAAGCTGCTTCAGCGCAAGATAGAGCGGCCAGGGCATCTTGTTAATAAATGGATTGAATCACAGAAAGAGCAGTGTGTCCCAGAGAAACCATTACAATTTTTCAGGGTTCTCTAATTTCTCCATGGTGATAATTTAAAATCCGCGAATCTTGCCGATCAGTTACCGTTTAAACGTATTATCCGGGACGCAGAGAAGGGAACAGGATGGTGTCCCGAATATTGGCTGCGCCCGTCAGGAAGATGACAAGGCGGTCAATCCCCAGGCCCATGCCTCCAGCCGGGGGCATTCCATGCTCCAGGGCAAGAAGGAAATCCTGATCCAGGTTCTGGATTTCCTCACCAACCTGATCCTTAAACATCTTGCGCTGGAGAAGCGGGTCGTTCTGTTCACTGTAGGCTGGGGCAATCTCCTGCCCATTGATACAAAGCTCAAAAACGTCCAGTGTGGACGGGTCCTGTTGATTGAGCTTGGCCAAGGGGCAAAGCTCAACCGGAATGTGTGTGACAAAGGTCGGCTGGATGAGCGTTGGCTCGATCAATTTTTCAAAGATATCATTGGTGACCTCAAAGTCCTCCAGACCGGGATCGACCTCGATGCCCAGTTTTATGGAAGCAGCCAGTTTCTCCTCCTTGCTGCGGGAGAACCAGTCTGCATCGTTCGTCGCCCCCAGGATCAGCTCCTTGTAGGCCACTTCCCTCCAGTTTCCAGAAATACACCTTGGTTTCCAAGGCATTGCGACCTCTGCCTGAAAAATGGCACGGGCTCACGGACAACGAGCAGATTTATCGGCAGCGCTATCTTGACCTGATTGTAAACCAGGAATCAAGGACGCGTTTCCAGCAACGCAGTGCGGTCCTTCGCGAAATTCGTGAATTTATGTGGGAGCGGGATTTTATCGAGGTGGAGACTCCCATGATGCAGTCGGTGGCCGGTGGGGCTGCGGCTCGGCCGTTTACAACTCATTTTAATGCGCTGGACTGCGACTTTTTTCTCCGCATCGCACTGGAGCTTTACTTGAAGCG
>JAAZXX010000084.1:7449-10252 GCA_014239995.1 Verrucomicrobiia bacterium | reverse complement strand
CAGGTGCTTGCAAGACCTCTGCCAGTGGATTTTGCACAATCCGTGCGAAAACCAGCAAAAGTCAACCCGTTCAACCGGTGGATGGAACACATGCCAAAAAAAGACGGATGAATCCCATTTTTTGATGGGAAAGGAGGATTTCATGACACTTTCTTGCCGACAGCAAAAATCAATCTCCAGGGTTGACCGGGCTCTTGGCATGAACACATCACCCGCTGAACGATGATCCCTCGGCATAGGCCATGATGGTAAGAAAGGGCTAGTGCTTTCCCCATCTGGAAAAACCTATTTCGGTTCAAGTTGCGGGAAGCGCCTGAAAGAGGTAGTTTGTCGACTGATTATGTGGCGATTTCAATACATGGGGTTCCCGGTCTCGGTCCATTGGTGGTTCTGGCTCACCATGTTTCTCCTTGGTGGAGGCATTGGGGCTGAATCCTCCGCGGACTTCCTGATACCTGTCCTGTTCACCCTGGCAGCCTTTGTTTCCATCATGGTTCACGAACTGGGGCATGCCATCGCTGGACGCAAATACGGTGCAGTCCCGTCCATACACCTGCATGGTTTTGGGGGTGCCACCATGCTTCCGGGGGCCTATTTCAACCGCAACCAAAGCATGATGGTCAGTTTTGCGGGCCCTCTTGCAAGCATGGGCCTTGCCCTTGCGGCCTTCATCCTGCTGCCCTTGGTCTCGAGCATTCCTCTACTTGCCGTCATTCTCCAGATCATGGTCTTTATCAATATCTTCTGGACCATCCTGAACCTTCTACCCATTCAACCGCTGGACGGGGGCCAGATTTTCCGTGATTACATGGGCCCCTCAGGCCGTGAAACCACCCGATGGGTAGGGGTGATCCTGGCGAGCCTGGTGGCATTATGGGCCCTGCAATCCAACCACGTCTTTCTTTGCATGATGATGGCCTACATGGCTTACATGAATTACAATGAATCACCTGGCGAAGGGGGCGTCATCACACGATGAAAACCCAACACTTCATTCCAAAACTGCATATGGGCAAAGCCAGGAACCCATTTCCTCGAATATCACCTACGATCATGCTGCGTGCCCTTTGTCTGACCTACTTCCTTGGTTACATGTCCGATCCAGCCGTCATGGCGGCCGGCAAGGGAAGCCCTGAAGTCCTGCTGAAGGACATCGCCTATCGGCCTGCCAATGAGCTGCAGGGAAACGCGTATGCAGAGGCACGATGCAAACTGGATATCTACGTTCCGGAAGGAGCGACGCAAGCACCGAGCGTGGTCTGGTTCCACGGAGGAGGACTGCGCAGCGGCAACAAGCAAATCCCAGAACGCCTCAAGGGCCAGGGAATGATTGTCGTGGCGCCTAATTACCGCATGTTTCCGAAGATCAAGAGCCCCGTTTACATTCAGGATGCCGCCGCCGCGGTTGCCTGGGTCTTCAAGCATATTGAAAAACACGGGGGTTCGCCCGACCTGGTTTTTCTTTCGGGACATTCGGCGGGTGGCTACCTCACCTCCATGGTGGGACTGGACAAACAGTGGCTGGCCGCCCATCAGATGGACGCCAACCAGATTGCTGGATTGATCCCCTTCAGCGGGCACACCATCACGCACTTCACGGTGAGGGAAGAGCGGGGTATTTCAGGGAAACAGCCCATCATAGATGCCATGGCACCGCTTTACCATGTCCGGAAGGACGCCCCCCCGCTGGTCCTCATCACCGGAGATCGTGAAATGGAATTACTGGGACGTTATGAGGAAAACGCCTACATGATGCGCATGATGAAGGTTGTCGGTCATGAGGCGACCACGCTTTACGAGATGCAGGGTTATGGCCATGGAATGACCGAACCCGCCTTCCCGGTCCTGATACGTCAGGTCAAGGCCATGACCCGGCTGAGGTCAGCACCATAAAACCTGAATTCACTTCCCAAATGACAATGAATAGCCCATCGGACGTAACATGAAAATGGCCCGGTTGCGCCGACTTCAGCATTCACATTCGCTGCCTCATCAAAAAACAGGTAAAGCAAACTTCCCTGAGTGCCCTGAATCCAGGCTTCGTTTGTGCTGTTTTCCTTTACATTTGGTGCACGGGTAGTAGATGCTGGTTCCCCTATGGCGGATGAGGTTTTGAGACACTCTCACCCAGATGGGACCTTCACTACTGAAGGGGCATTCCTTTCCATTTTGAGGTGCTTTTCGGCTCACGATGACCATCATAGGGTTGCACGATAGGTAAAGTCCGAGCAGGATACGCTCCGCAACCTGCTCAGCATCAACAATGCTCCTGTAGCTCAACTGGATAGAGCTGCGGTTTCCTAAACCGTCGATTGGGGTTCGAGTCCCTGCAGGAGTACCATTTGCTTCAAATACCTATAACGCTTGTATTTAAAGGTTTTTAACCATTTCTTGCCTGGGGATATGGAACCTCTTCATCTGAGTCAAAAACCCCACAATGGTCTCTATTTCCCACCCAAAGACCGTTTCGTGGCAAGTGTGGGGTAATTTTCGATCTTGATGCTCGTTTGCACCTTCAGCTCACCATTGGGATGCACCAGGCATGAGACAGGTCTTCTGTGTCACCTTTTACGGCATCGGCGCCATAAGCCTCACCAATTGTGATCGGCAAACCTTCTTCATCATATCGGTCATGTTGACCCGCCATGGCTGGAGTGATTCCTTGTCTGTAAGTTCTGCCGCTTTCTTTGGCACGGGATAGCGTAGCTCCAGGTAAGGTCAGACTTCTTCGGGAGTGAATCCGTTTTCTAGCCAGTCCTGAGCGGTTTCCTCTGGTTGAAGGTTTGTTACCCATCCTTCAAGG
>JAAZXX010000084.1:0-7439 GCA_014239995.1 Verrucomicrobiia bacterium | reverse complement strand
CTTCAACGTCAGATTCATCCTCAAAGTAAATCATGTTTTTAAGAATCTTTTCAAGGGACATGATGAAATGCTAGTGACTCCTTGTTTTCAGATTAACGCACCAAAAACAACTCGAGACAATCTCGCATGATCTGCCGGTGGGAAATTACCAACACGACTCCAGGTTTTGCTATCTGCTAGATCAACCAGCTGTTGCCTGGCCTTTAAAGCCCTGCCACTGACCTTTGCCTCTTAAGCCTCTCATCATTGTTTCTCAATTTCTGAATGATCCACGAGTGCTTGATCACATGACAATTCCTTGGAGCTTTGCACGAAAGGAGGAATCGGGCAGTCGAGCATATCGGCAAAGGCTCTGAGTAATTCAGCTTCCTTTACGGTGACCTCTCCATCCGCACCGACGGTGTGGGCAAGGGCATTCACTACCTGCATTCGCAGTGGAGTGGGTGCCTGCCCGAGCTCGGCAACGGCAGTGTCCATTTCACCCAGATTGCACTTGCTGTAAGGAAGGAGTTTGAGATTCTTCCCCAGTTCCTTGAGGCAGGCGGCGCCCTGCCGGAACGCATGCTCGGTCGAGGCCGTGTCTTCATGGCCAATATGCGCAAATCCAGAAAGAATCGTTGAGCATCTGGGCAGGAGAGGGATGATCGAGTGATATTTGATTCTGGGTTTAGCCGAGGGCTCAAAATGGTTTTTCAAGTGACGGTCCAGAACCTTGCTGAGAGTATATTCGAACAGGTCGATTTGCTGGTCGCTTTCCACCAGCCATTGAAGGGTCTCCTGAAAGGAGGCATATTGCTCTCTGGAGAGTTGTCTCAAACTTGGTATGGCCATGTCCACCAGCGGGAGTTTTGCCCTCGGATCCAAGCCTGTCGCCTTGGGGTGCAGGATGCGTGTTTCGCTGATGATAGCCTCGACGCAGTGGGTTTTAAGTCCTTCTATCTGTTCATCAAACAGCGCATCCTCGTCGGCCAGCAGCATGGCAAACATGAGGGCCTGAGCACCCAGGGGATCATGCGCTGCCTTGCGGAGTTCAGGCGCAAGCGACTCCCGCAGGTCTGCGGCGTATTGAAGTTGAGCCTGACCAGGTTGACTGGCAGCGTTTGTGACCGTGTTTGGATTCCAGCTCATCCTGGCTCCCCCCATCATCATGCCTGCCATCATGGCTGACTTCATGAAATCAGACGACGCGTCTTCGGTCTCTTTTTTTTCGCTCACGCCGTCTGCGGCGATGCGATGTTGTTCCAATGGCGCGATCTCGGGGAATTCACCTTCGAAATAAGGATCAATCCGCGCGACCCGGGTTTCGAGAGGCGGGTGTGTGCTCATGAATTCCCCAAAGTCAAAAGCAAGGCCTCTTTCGAAGAACATGTGACTGGCTTCTTCTGTATGTGGATTGGATAATAATCCATGACGACTCAATCCACCGATTTTCTTGAGGGCTCCTGCCATGGCCTGCGGATTCCGCGTGAACTGCACAGCTGCCGCATCCGCAAGGTATTCCCTCTGGTGTGAGATCGCGCTCTTGATGCATCTTCCCAGATAAACTCCTATCGCTCCGAAAGCAGCAATCACCAAACCTAATACACCGATTCCTACTAGTGGACCCCTTGGATCATTTTCATTATCGCTATCAGCGGAGAACCCTATTTCACATAAAATACGACCAATGACAGCGATAGAAACAATGCCATGTAGAATCCCTGTCGTGCGTATATTCAAGCGCATGTCTCCATTGAGAATATGACTGAACTCATGCGCCATCACGGCCTGCAGTTCGTCGCGTGTCAACAGGTGCATGCAACCAGTAGTGACGCCGATCACTGCATTGGAAGGAGAGTGTCCAGCAGCAAAGGCATTGATGGATGTGTCTTTCAAGAGATAAACCATCGGCATGGGAACGCCAGAGGCAATGGCCATTTCTTCGACCACATTCATCAGCTGGCGTTCCTTCGGATCATCTGTTTCAGCGTGAATCAATCGGCCACCCAGCATTTCGGCGACATGATTGCCCCCGCCTCTGAGTTCGATGATTTTAAAAAGACTTCCCAGGCCAATCACCAGCCCATTGCCAAGAACGACCCAGAGCAGCAGTTGTGGGTTCCACATGGAGGGGGTATTTGTCCCGAATGCGTGCCACTCTAAATAGTAGCAGATAACACTAGCCAGGCTAAGATACATCCCGGCGGTGAGCAGCAGGATTGACAGGCCGAAGAGTAACACAAGAACCTTGGTTCGTCCCTTGGCCTGATCCTGTTGTTCGAAAAAATCCATTTGATATGATTCGAACTCAACAAATACCTGAGATGCGCTCGACCTGCTCAGTCAAAGGACACCTTGGGTGCTTCCTTGACTGCCTCATCCTTGACTTCAAACAATTCAGCTGACTTGAAGTTGAACATGCCAGCAAAAAAGTTACTCGGAAAAGTTTCCCTCTGAGTATTGTAGACGGTCACTGCATCGTTGAATGCCTGGCGAGCAAAGGCCACCTTGTTTTCTGTCGAGGTCAGCTCCTCGCTGAGTTGCATCATGTTGGCGTTGGCCTGCAGATCCGGATAAGACTCAGAGAGGGCGAAGAAGCGACCCAGTGTGCCAGTCAATAGCGTCTCGGCGCCGGCAAGTGCCTGAACCGCTCCGGCATTGCTTGGGTCACTTGCTGCATTGGAGGCAGCCTGGGAAGCCTGGTTTCGAGCTTGTATGACCGCTTCCAGTGTCTCGCGCTCATGCTTGAGATAGCCCTTGGCTGTCTCGATCAGATTTGGAATCAGGTCATAGCGACGTTTGAGCTGCACGTCAATTTGAGCGAAGGCGTTTTTGAAGCGGTTTCTAAGAGTGACCAGTCGGTTGTAGATACCTACGATCCAGAAGGCCAGCACGATCACAAGTACCAGCAATATACCAAGAATAATGAGAATCTCTGTCATGATAGGCAATAGTATTATTTGTTCTTTTTAACATTGTCAATGTGAGTTGCTTACTGGTGATCTGGCAACTACAAAGACACCATTTTTTTGTAAGAGTTACTTTAGAACAGGCAAAAGCTTTCACGGCTGACTGGGATCCTGATCTCGATACATTTGCGAACAAGCGCTCCTGGAATCATCAATGAAATGAAACTCTCGAAATCCTTCAGGTGCCGCACATATATCATAAAAAACGATTAATCATTCAAGGTTATGTTCCCTGTTTGACTCAAGGTGTCATCGTATCGCGTTAGCAGTGCGGACCGTGGAGTTTCTGGCCCAAGTTGAATGGGCAGGTTTGATTTGCAGCTTAGCGATGACGTTGATTATCGGAGCTAGGGTCTGAGAGCTTATCCATTTGTATTCAGGGAATACTGAAATTCTGCAAATTCTCAAATCCGTTGGATGGCACCATCACTCGAAGGATGTTCATTTCGGGATGAAACCAGCCTGGCTTGAGAATGGATGGTGGATAGCAGGGAACAAAATATCCGGAACATGCGTTTCCCGTTCAGGCCCTGGCACTGAGTCCTGCCACAGAGGTTGAAAGCCGGGGTTGGCTGATTGATCATGGTTCCCGTTCAGGCCCTGGCACTGAGTCCTGCCGCAGAGGTTGAAAGCCAGGGTTGGCTAATTGGTCGTGGATTGTCGGTTGTTGCCAATGAGTTCCACAGCCGGAGGTCATCAGGCAGCATGCCAGAACTAATCGCAAATACGGTGGAATCATAAGTTTCCTATGGTCGCATCAATCCCAAAAAACCTCAACAACCAAGACGGTGCTATCTACACCAACGAGCGAGGTGACAGGGCGATCCAGATTTCCAAGCGATCTGGGGGTCAGAATCGACTCCGACAGAGGGAAGCGCATTGGGCCTGTGTCCAGTTCGCTTGTGAAAACTCAGGGTTACCCATACAGAACCAGGATCAATCACCTCCACCGCATCCTCCGCCACAGCTGCTTCCACCTCCACTTCGAAGGGGACCCGACCACCTGCGGACGAATGCAAAGGGGCCGAACCTCTCATCACATTTCCGGACAATAATATCTTCGTTAACGTCATGTGTTAGTATAATTTTGTACAAGGAATACGCTATGTCGACATACAACGTTCATTGGATCAAGCCGCCGGCCAACCTTATTTTGAGAGTAGCAGCATGGATGATTACATGTATCGTCTATACGCAGAACACCTGCGCAGCACCCGTGGATTTAAGTTCCTACAATCCGGACTGCGGCGTGGCGGTGAGGCTGGCCGGTGAAACCCTCGCCATGAGGTGGAAAACTCCTGAAGGCTTCACTGAGTTGAACCTCAACACCTCGGGACGCGGACCTTTGATCCGTTCGATTTCCGTGGCCCCGGACGGAAAAGAATCTACCGTGGTTTTACGCAACGCCGATCCGGTTACCGTACTCTCCGTTGGGCAACGCGACCTTGGAAAGCGTCAGGGTTGGAATATTTTTTTTGATCGTACCCGTCGTAAGCCAAGCGAATCAGGTCCTCTCACGCTGAAACTGACAGCTGTCGAAGTGCAAAGCCTGGGCCGGAGATGCATGGTCGACCTGACCGGGCTTGAGGGGCAAGCCTTTGCCGGGAAACTGCGCTTTACGCTTTACGCAGGGTGCGACCTCATCCATTTGCAGGCGATTGTTCAAACGCAGAAGGATGCCCGTGCTTTGCTTTATCATGCCGGGATGACCTGCGATCCAGATGGTAAATCTGTATCCTGGATTGGACTTGACGACACCATGCACCGTGCCGCTGCAAGGAAACGACCAGCAGCTCCCGAAAAAGTTCGTTACCGCACAATCGCCCTTGAAACCAAAACCGGAAGCGTCGCCATTTTTCCGCCACCACATCGTTATTTTTATCCGCTTGATGAAGCCTTTAACCTGGGCTTTAACTGGTGGGGCAATGACTTCATGGGCAAGGTCCCTGACTTTGGTATCGGTATACGCCAGGACCTGGAAGGTGATCGACGCTGGGTCCCATGGTTCAATGCACCTCCTGATACAGAACAACGACTGGATATCTTCTGGCTTCCATCCACCAAACATGGAAATGCGCTCTTTGATCATGTGAAGGCCTATACACACGATGATCGTTTTCCCGAGCTGGAAGGGCACAAGACCTTCACCAGCCATTATCACATCGAACACACAACGCGGTTGATCGAGGAACGCAACAAGAATACCGCCACTGATTTGCCCAAGGCACTTGAACGTCCTGACTTTATCGAGGTCTTCAAGAATGCAGGCATACAAATCGTTCATCTCGCCGAATTCCACAATCGACTTGGTCGCACGCGGCGTGATCCCATCAAGGCCTTGCCCCTTCTCCAGTTGCTGCATGAGGAATGTCAACGCCTTTCAGATGACGGTTTCCTACTGCTACCGGGGGAAGAGCCTAATGTGCATCTAGGTGGCCACTGGATCAGTTTTTTTCCGCGGCCGGTAATGTGGGTGCTGGACAGGGCAAAGGACAAACCCTTCATCGAAAAACACCCTCAATTCGGCCTCGTCTACCACGTCGGAAATCCGGAAGACATCCTGAAACTCATGGAGCGGGAGGGGGGATTGATGTGGGCCGCACATCCGCGAATCAAGTCCTCCACCGGCTATCCTGACCTTTATCGGGAAAGCCATTTCTTCAAATCCGACCGTTACCTTGGCGGAGCATGGAAAGCCATGCCTGCTGACCTCTCCAAACCACGTCTGGGCTGGCGTGTCCTTGATCTTCTGGATGACACCTCAAACTGGGGTGCGAAAAAATACATCCTCGGCGAGGTTGATATTTTCCAGGTCGACAGGACCACTGAATTCTATGCACATGCAAATGTCAACTACATGCGCCTCGCACGTATCCCACGTTTTGAGGAAGGATGGGGAACAGTGCTGGAGGCCTTGCGAGATGGTGCTTTCTTCATCTCCACAGGCGAAGTGCTCATGCCCCGTTTCAAGGTCGGTGGAAAGCTTTCGGGGGAGACCTTGAAACTCGACGCTTCCGGACAAGCCAAGCTCGATGCCAGCTTGACGTGGACATTTCCCATGGCCTTCGCTGAAATCATTTCAGGGGATGGAAAACAAGTGTTTCGCAAACGTATCAATCTGGAAAGCACTGAGGCCTTCGGGAACCAAACCCTGCAGACAGCTCTCGACTTGAGCGGAAAGAAATGGGTCCGTCTGGAAGCATGGGATGTGGCTGCCAACGGAGTCATCTCCCAACCGGTTTGGCTTGAATAGAGAAACCGCAACGCCGCCCCTTTCCATCCCCTCTGCAAGTTGAATGCTTCAAAAGCCCCCCCCATCTGTGATTCGATTCATTGAGTGAAATCGGGATAACAGCGAAAAGCACGATTGGATACTTCTGGAAGGCGACCACAATGAGACTGAAACCAAGAAGTATCAGAATCCCTGAAGCTAGGAATCGCCAGACAATGATGACGGCCCTTTTCAGGGGTGGCATGACACAATGAGTTCATCACCCAATGAAAGAGTCCTTTACTTGATGAGCATGAGTCCTGACGGTCTATTTGAAAGGTTGAATTCAAGCAGGATCGAAGACGAAGTTCTCCCCAAAAGAGGTCCTTCCCACCCCTGAAATCAAGTCTGGTTGAGAAGAACCATGAACTTGTTCACATGGATTCCAGATGTTGCGTTTGCATCATCCCTTTTCTTGGTTCCAAACCCTCATGGTGATAATGTAGGGGCATGATTTCAAAAAATGAAAACCCAAAAGGAATGCCGTCTGGGACTTCCAGGCGAGGTTTCATGCGGACCTTTGGAGCCTTGCTGGCCTCAGGGGTTCCCATACCCTTTGCTGGAAATATTTCCGGTGAACTTGGACTTCTTGGCCTCCACGCCGAGGAGCTTCCAGGGAACCCGATGATGGACAAGCTGGGCCTGCGGGTTTTAAGTGACCGACCCTGGAATGCAGAAACGCCGGTCACGCTCCTGGACGATGATATCACCCCGAATGCTCGCCACTTCGTCAGGAACAACGGCCTGGTCCCCGCTCGTGCACTATCGGGCAGCCTTGAGGATTGGTCGTTGACGATCGATGGTGAAGTGAAGCAAGCGTTGCGACTTTCCATGGAAGACTTGAAAACCCGGTTTGATAAACACAAGGCTACTTTGGTCATTGAATGCGGTGGTAATGGACGAGCGGGCTACAAACCGCCGGCCTCAGACAATCAATGGACCTTGGGTGCCGTTGGGTGCGTGATGATGGATTTAACGGGCATTTCCTCGATGATTTCCATGTCCTCGTCAGCAACATCAGTGCCGGGAGCGACTGGATGACGCGGAACGCGATAGGATTTACCGGTCATTTTGGTGCCATCGTGTACGCGATCTCTCACCCATAAACGTTTCAACCATTTACCTCCTGTCGAACCCGGCCAGCCCGGACAGATCAAACGTAAAGGGAATCCGTGGACAGCCGGAAGAGGCTCTCCGTTCATCGCCCAGGCAAGCATGGT
>JAAZXX010000849.1 GCA_014239995.1 Verrucomicrobiia bacterium | reverse complement strand
GGCGACGTCTCATCAGAGCCTGCTGGACAACCTGAACGCTTCCAACAAGGGAGGGGAGGGTTTTAAAGTCGTCATGCTTCCACCAGAGGAATCTTAGTCCAATAGGGACAAGGGCTGAAGATAGAAACACTCCCGCCCCACCGAGTTCACGCATTCTTTTGCTTCAAGCGTTCAAGCAGCCCGGAATGACGAAAGGCATTGCTTGCATTCTTGATGGCCATGGCCAAGGCCTTTTTTTGACCGATCACCACGACCAACTGCTTGCCCCGTGTCACGCCGGTGTAGACCAGATTTCGCTGAAGCAGCATGAACTGCTGGGTGGCCACCGGCATGACCACCACAGGAAACTCGGAGCCTTGGGATTTGTGAATGGTGATCGCATAAGCCAGTGAGAGTTCATCCAGTTCCCCGAATTCATAGACGACTTTACGCTGGTCAAACCGCACTGTCATCTCCTTGTCCATGGAGTCAATGCGAAAAACCTGTCCAATATCACCGTTAAAAACCTCCTTATCATAATTGTTTTCCGTTTGGATTACCTTGTCACCCACGCGGAATTCCCATCCAAATTTTTCAACGATAGTATCACCCTTTTGTAATGGATTCAGAGCGTTCTGAAGGGTCATGTTCAGCTCACGCACTCCCAGGCTACCGCGGTGCATGGGACAAAGAACCTGAATATCCAGAATGGGGTTGAGTCGAAACTTGGAAGGAATCCTCTCCCTGACCACCTGCACCAAAGTAGCTGCAGCGCGCTCTGGTTCCTCTCGCTCGATGAAATAAAAATCTGTTAATCCGCCTTCCTCATCGAGCATCGGCATCTGCCCCTGATTGATGAGGTGGGCATTGGTAATGATACGACTTCCTGAAGCTTGTCGGAAAATTTCACGCAGGCGAACCACGTGGGCATGACCACAGTTAATCAAGTCTCTGAGCACCGATCCAGGCCCCACCGAGGGAAGCTGATCCACGTCTCCAACCAGTAGAAGGTGACCATGCGATGGAAGAGCCCTGAGCAGGTGGTGCATCAGGGGTATATCCACCATCGAGCACTCATCCACAACCAACAAAGTTTGCTCAAGAGGTGTCGTTTCATCATGCTTAAATCGGCCCGTTGCCGGATGCACCTCGAGCAGTCTGTGAATCGTCCTTGCCTCGTGCCCCGTCGATTCAGCAAGACGTTTGGCAGCCCGGCCGGTCGGGGCACAGAGGGCGAAAGAAACCTTCTTGGCATGCAAGATTTGAAGGATGGAGCGAATAACGGTGGTTTTACCCACGCCAGGACCACCTGTGATGACAAGCACGCGATGGCGCAAGGCATCCCGAATGGCATCCATTTGGGAGGCTGCCAGCTGGATCTTGCTTCGTTGCTGAACCCACTCGATCGCTTTACCCAGGTCAATGGGTGGATAATGTGTCTCTTTTGCCGCCAAAGCGACGATACGGGCCGCAATGGCTTCCTCTGCCTGTTTGAGTGCAGGAAGAAAAATCAGCGACATTCCATTGATCGGATCTCTTTCCACATCACCATCCGCAAGTGCTTTCTCAAGACCGAGAGCCACGACGGATAAATCCACAGACAACAATTCACAGGTTTGATCCATCAAGGAATCCTCGGGCAAGGCACAGTGCCCATTTCCAGACGCCTCGATCAGCATATGGTTCAAGCCAGCCTGTGCTCGATGCAGAGAATCTTCAGGTATACCAAGTTTTCGAGCAATTTGATCTGCACTTTTGAAACCAATCCCGCGGATATCCCTGGCTAGGATGTAAGGATTAGCC
>JAAZXX010000848.1 GCA_014239995.1 Verrucomicrobiia bacterium | reverse complement strand
GTGGTCGGGGGATTTGGGTTGTGGTGTGCAATATTTCTCCCAGCAGGCTGTTGCAAGGCTCATTCCTGAGGCAGGTATCGAGATTGCCCATGAAATGCCTTTTCCTGAGCAATTATTGGAGGTGCAGGCATTGATGGCTGCAAATGACCCCCGTGCCGCATCCATTTACCGCACCATGGGGGTTTATCTAGGTTATGCACTGGCACATTATGCCACTTTTTATGAGTTTAAACACTTGCTGTTACTGGGCAGGGTCACCACAGGCTCTGGAGCCAACCTCATGACCCAGCAGGCGGAGGAAGTGATCAAGACTGACTTCCCCGAACTGGCTGACCAGATCACCATCCATCTTCCCAGCGAAAAAGAAAAACGCCATGGTCAAGCCATGGCCGCTGCCAGTCTTCCGACAATCAGTCATTAAGCCGGTCTTTAGCCCGTCTCAGCGCGTTGAGAATCGCGCGATCGTCTTCCCCAGCATTCCAGACAAGCTCGAGGAACTGGACTAAATCCATATCGTAGGAAGCAAGAAAAGGACGGTCACCGGCACAACCGTACATGGTACTTTGATCCAACTCTCCACGCAATTTTGCCCTTGCCTTGGCGATCAGTCGCGGAAGCCATGGAATACCCTCCATCGCCTGTGGTTTTGGGGGAAGCAGCGACGCGTGTGCCACCTTTTTACTACACACTCCGTGTTGAACTTCACGCAGGTAACGTTCCCTGACAGCCGCAACCATAAGGGCCATCTCCGCATCAGGCTCGCCATATCGGACATGATCTTCCACAAAATCAAAGAGTTCCTGAGCTTGACAACCGATGGACGAAAGGAAGTTGATTTCATCATCCCCAAAGAGTAATTCTACTGAGTGATGTCCTGATTTAAATCGCTGTCGTGAGGATTCAAACAGCTCTCTAAACCTTGATTTCCAATTAGACTCTTCCATCATCCCGGGCACACTCTGCATTAAAACTCATCATTGTCCAACATCAATCAAAACCCTGGCGTCAGGGCTTAGGGTCCTTCAGAGGACAATGCTGGTGAGGAGGCAACAATCGGGCCCTTGGAGTTTTTACTTTCAGAACGGGTATCCGTCAGGTCATCATATGGATTCATGAACAACCGATTTGATTTGAGCGATGAAATCGCCATCATCGTGGGTGGTACCGGCAGCCTGGGTGGCGCCATGGCTAAGGGTCTTTCCGAGGCCGGAGCACATACCATCATTCTTGGACGTAATACCACAAACGGTGAAAGGAAAGCGGAAGCCATCCGGTCCGCAGGAGGAAAAGCTGACTACCTGGCTTGTGATGCCATTCAGCCCGAAAGTCTGCGCACGGCGCATGCTCAGATACAGGCACGATTTGGTGCTCCAACGATCCTGATCAATGCCGCAGGGGGGAATGATCCAAAAACTACCCTTACCGGTGACTTCACATTCGAGCAGATACCCCTGGACGCATGGCGCGGAAACTTTGATCTCAATCTTGTGGGAGGTGTCCTGTTGCCTTGCCAGGAGTTTTGTCCTGCCATGGTTAAAGCAGGCAAAGGAAGTGTCATCAACATTGCAAGCGTCTCGGCTCATATTCCCCTCTCTCGGGTCATCGCCTACTCTGCTGCAAAAGCCGCTGTCCTGAGCTTGAGCCAATTCCTGGCTCGTGAATGGGCCGGTTGCGGAGTCAGGGTTAACACGATCACACCAGGTTTCTTTCCAGCAGAACACAATCGGAAAATATTATTCAACGAGGATGGCAGCCCAAGCGAACGCGCAAAGACCATCATGGGT
>JAAZXX010000847.1 GCA_014239995.1 Verrucomicrobiia bacterium | reverse complement strand
TTAATGGAGCAGAAATTAAAATACAAGGACATGATTTCACTGGCAGCAGGTTTCACCGATGGGCCCTCACTCCCGGTCAAGGAAGTAAGAACCATTTTCAAACGCATCACAGAGTCTAAACAACACGCCATGGAGATACTCCAGTATGGCGTGGGTGCCGGTCGAGAACCACTCAGAGCACTCACGACAGCGCGCATTGCCTTGCTTGATGCACAGGATGCGTCTCACCCGAGTTATTGCCCAGACCGTGCCATGATCACACACGGAAGCCAACAGTTCCTATATCTCCTCAGTGAGGCCCTCTTTGATGAAGGAGACATAGCATTAGTGGAGGCCCCTACCTACTTCGCGTATCTGGGCATTATGCAAAGTTTCGGGGTAACGACCCGAAGCATTCCGATGGATACGGACGGGATTAATTTGAATCATCTCGAAAAGACACTGCAGAAATTACACCAGTCAGGGCAATTGCACCGGGTTAAACTGCTGTTCATGGTTTCTTATTTTCAGAACCCAACAGGCATAACGACTTCAGGCAAAAAAAAGGAACGTGTGCTGCAATTGATTCAATCCTATGAAAAGAAAGCGGGGCATCCCATTTACATTTTGGAGGATGCAGCCTACCGTGAACTCAAGTTCCCAAAAGGGCCTCAAGAAGGTTCCATGCTACCCATGCCTCATGGAAAGAACCGGGTCATTTATTCAGGCACCTACAGTAAACCATTTTCAACCGGAATTCGTGTTGGTTTTGGTATAGTACCCGAACCACTGCGAACGGTAATGATGAGGATCAAGGGTAATCATGATTTTGGAACCTCCCACCTGCTACAGGCTATCATTGAGGAAGCCATGCAATCAGGTCTGTATCAAATTCACTTACAAAACCTTCAAAAAACTTACCAATCCAAAGCACACTGTATGTGTGAAAGCATACGAAATCATTTTCCTTCCTGTGTCCACTGGAGCACCCCTTCAGGAGGATTATACGTCTGGGCTACAGCTCCTGTGGATGTACCCACAGGTCCGGAAAGCAACTTATTCAAAAAGGCCCTTTCCGAGCGCGTACTCTATGTCCCTGGTAGCTTCACCTATGCTGATGATCTTGGTATAAACAAACCAGACAATGGAATGCGTATCAGTTTTGGCAATGCCTCGATTGAGGACATCCAGCAAGGTATCGAACGGTTGGGTCTGGCATTGAAAGCTGCATGCCATGATCACCCAGCCTGAATAAACACGGTAGAGGTTCGTAACAGCAGGGTGATTTCCCGACTGAAGGAAAAGACAAGCGTGGGAAAGGCCCAGCAGTGAAGCTTCCCCATCGATGCCAAACAGAAGGAAATCCCGTGGCAATCAGAATTCAAAACTCACATCACTTAATCGTGCGCGGATTTCGCCCAGAACGCTCGTTTCCTCTTCGATGGAAGCCGCTGCAAAAGTCACACTGAATCGCAGAAAGGCACCCGCATCATCCCACGGAACAGTGGAGATAAGCTTTTCACGGATCAACCACTGCGAGGCCGCCTCGGCATGATCAAAATGGGTGCGTTCACCGTTTGCATTAACCACCGACTTTGGACTCGGAAGGTATAAGAAAAAAGAGCCCTTGGGCTTGTTGGCATCTAGACCGGAATCTCTTAAAACCTCGACCAAGCCATCCATTCGGCGGCTGTATTTTTTGGCAATGGATTCTGTGATTTCGGGATGATCCCAGCAATATGCCGCAGCGTGTTGGATAGCCAGGAACTGACCCGAATCGGTATTGTCCTTGACGTCACCATAGGCCTTGACG
>JAAZXX010000846.1 GCA_014239995.1 Verrucomicrobiia bacterium | reverse complement strand
GAAGGCTTGGAACGAACCATTGAGTGGTTTCAAAACATTGACCCGGAAAAGTACCGTCCCCCGACACCAAATTTTTGATGCATGAGGAATCGGCGGGTCGTCCGCTCCCCGGACTCGCTGCCCCAAAACTGCTGGCCCAAAACTGCTGGCCCAAAACTGCTGGCCCAAAACTGCTGGCCCAAAACTGCTGGTCGATATTCTATTAGCAATGGCAAACGATGAGTCAGATTACCTCAAAACGCGAATGCCAAAGTGAGCGACAGGATTCCCGGGTTTCACGACGCTCATTTTTGCGAGGTGCTGCTGGGGCTACCGTCGCTCTTCCTGATAAACATTGCACCGGAACCTTGACCGAGTGTGTAAAAAAACTGTACTGACGTCTGCCGGTGGAAAACCACTCGCACAGAGCCAGTGAACCGCTGCCTCATCAGCATCAAACGGTGGATCCGAGGAATCTCGTCTCAAACCATAATTTGCGAAATAGTTCCGGTGCTGTCGGAGAATTGCTTGGCGGGTACACCCAGGGCATTGAGGAGCGTCAAATACATATTGGACAGGGGCGGGTTGGTGTCACCGAGTTTGTGAAATGTTCCGTGCTTGAGGCCGAGTTTTTCGCCTCCCAACAGCATCAACGGATAGTCAGTATTGACGTGCGTCTGGCTGTTGCTGCTGCCGTACAGCACGATCGTGTTATCGAGCATCGTGTTTTCGCCCTCGACGGTGTCCGCCAGTTTCGTGATGAACTCCGCCAGCAGGTCTGCCTGGAACTTGTCGTACTTCCCAAGCTTAACCAGATGTGCACCTCCTTGTACCGCGTTGTGGGCCAAGATGTGGTGCGTACCGCCGAGGCCTAGTTGGATCGGGATATTGTCCCACTTACTGCTATTCATACTTTGCAGCATGTAACTTACGTAACGCGTTGAATCGGTCTTAAACGCCAAATAGATCAGGCTGTACATCGTGCGGATAAAAGTGGCCGGGTCCTGCACGGTTGCATCCAGCGTGAGGCCATCGGTTGCCACTTGTGGCTTGGGTTTATCCATCCAAGTTTCCAGGCGTTCGATATCTTTTTCCACATCACGCAAGGCCTGCATGTAGTGTTCCAGCTTCCGTGAGTCGTCGCGTCCGAGCTGGCGTTTGATCTCACGATATGAGTCTAAAACACGATCGACACGGCGCTGTTCCCGGCTCAATCGTCTGTGCTGCTCTTCCTGTAAGGCTGGATCGGAATTGAACATGGCATCATACAATCCTCGCATATTATTCGTCGAAGGGATGCCGCGTCCAAATTGGTTATACGAAAGCGTGTTCGACCGGCCTTCGCCGCCCAGGCCTCCTTCATTGCCAAGCACAAGACTCGGATAACGCGTTTTATGCCCGTGCATCATCGCGGCGATTTGATCGAGTGACGGGCTTTTCAAGGCAGCGGCGGGATGGCTGCCGGTCAAAAATGAATCAGCCGTGCTGTGTCCGCCAGCACTTACGCATTGGGGATGTTCCAGGCCTTGCATAACAGTGATGCGCTTGGCCAGAGGGGTAAAGGATTCCATTGACTTGCCGAAACGCAGTTGGCCTTCGACCAGGGTCGGGTACCAACTCCAGTCACCATGCAGCGCAAATCCGTGCCCCACGTACAGGGCCAGGAGCCTCTTGGGCATTTCACTTGCTGGATCGGACGCCATGCAATCGAGAATCGGCAGGCTCAGGGCCACACCGCCAGCACCGCGAAGAAATGTGCGACGATTAATATTCATTCTCTTAGCCATCATTGTCTTCCTGCATACTTGCCCATTTTGGCCCA
>JAAZXX010000845.1 GCA_014239995.1 Verrucomicrobiia bacterium | reverse complement strand
TGGAGAGCGACCTCGACGGACTCCGCCTTGTCCATTGTTCCCAGAGCGGTGACTGCCTCCAGTCGAACTCTCGGATGAGGGTCGTTGACCAGTGTCGTAAAGGTTGCAAGGGTATCACCCCAGTCATGCAACACGCGTGTTGTAGCAGCACGGACTCGGTGATCGGATGATTTCAATAAATCGCGTGCATACATTTTTGAGGGCACGGATGAGATCGTTTGAAGCGTCCATAATGCCTCGAGTCGATGATGTTCATAAGCGGTATGCGATCGGTCCAGTTTTTTCACCCAGGCGTCGATAGCTGACCTGACTTTCGCAGGCTCAAAGTGTTTCAAGGCCTGTTTTGCATTCGGCCTCACCCAGTCCTCTTCAGCCTTGAGTTTATCCAGCAGCTCCATGATGGAGGCACCTGCATAATTCTGAGGCGTTAGTAGAGGACGTTCCTTGGCGGTGATGCGCCAGATGCGTCCATGCACTTGGTCGCGACGTTTATCGCGAAAGTCTACCTCGCCATGCTGGATGATTGGGTTATACCAGTCGGCGACATAAACCGCTCCATCCGGTCCCATGGCAATATCGACAGGGCGGAAAGAAACGTGGCTTGATTGAAGCAGGTCTTTCTTCAGGGTGGAGGTATAACCGCTCTTTGATTCGTCAATGACATACCGGTCAATGTTGTTGGCGCGAAAATCATTCGCCAGCATGTTGCCACTCCATGAGGGAGGGAAGTGAGTGCCACTGATGATTTCGATGCCGCAGAGCTTGGGTCTGCCGGGATTCAAGCCATTCAAGAAACGCAGTTCGTTTGGGGATGCCTTGAAGATACTTTCCGGAAATGAATAATGGATGCCTTCTCCCCCGGCTCCATCTGTCTGGAAGGTTTGACCCCAACGGTCAAACACCACACCCCATGGGTTGACCAGTCCTCGGCTGTAAATTTCCAGCCGTTGCGTGTGCGTGTCATAGGACCATAAGCCGCCACCGTTGAGCCGCCTTGGGCCATGGATTGTCTCGACATGGGTTCCGATGTAATAGCCTTGTAGCATGTAGATGCGTCCATTTGGGCCCCAGCGCAAACGGTGCAGGGTATGGTGCGTGTCTTCTGTGCCAAAGCCCGATAGCAATACCTTTTTTTTGTCCGCTTTCAGGTCATTATTGGTGTCGGTGAGATGGATCAATTCTTCGGCATGTGCTACGAAGGCTCCACCGGCTCCATCGGGGAGTACGCCGCCAGGAATAATGAGTCTGTCGTAGAAAACGGACGATCGGTCTGCAGTTCCATCCTGATCCAGATCTTCCAGGATGACGATCTGGTCACCAGGCTCCTGGTTAACGTTCAGCTGTGGGTAGGTCTTGCTGCTTGATACCCAGAGTCGTCCTTCGTGGTCAAAAGCAATCTGGGTAGGCTTGGCAATCAGTGGATCGGCTGCCCAGAGATTAACATCAAACCCGCTGGCTACCTTGAAGGAGGCCTTTTCAACGGAAGGGTCTGGTGGTGGGATGTCATGGAGGCTGCGCTGCGCCATTGCTGGGCTGACCAGCAGGCAGCAGAAAAGCGAGAATTGACGTATTGGGCTTGGCATCATTTTTGAAGGAGTCTCTGAATCCGCTTTTCCTGCTTGGCAATGAGAGGCTCCAGTTGGGCAGGTTCTTCTTGGGCGATTTGTTGTTCGTTTTTGCGTTCACCGTAGACAAAGGCGTCGTTGCGGGGACGCCATCGATGAAAATAAAGGGTGTTCTTCCGGACGATCGCCCTGCGAATGATGTTTGCAGCGGGAGTGTTCATTGGGAGAATCGGTGGAGCC
>JAAZXX010000844.1 GCA_014239995.1 Verrucomicrobiia bacterium | reverse complement strand
GTATTCAGCAGGAACCATGACCCCACTATTGGTGTAGGACTGGCTTTTTTTGGTGTTGTCGCTGCTCAGAGAGATTGAGGGAAAACGCGTCACATACCCCAGTTTGGTTGCCGCATATTGATCAATAGAAATGGAATTACGAAAACCGTCCATGCCTGGATTCGGCGCAGCACTCAGCCAGGTCATTTCACACTGGTGTTCCCCACCTTGACCAGGATGGGAGAGTCCGGAGAAAAGAGTAAAATCCTTCCGATGCTCCTTGAGCAGTCCGAGGTAATCAGTCAGTTCATAATCTGCTCCGGTCTTTTTGGGAAACAATGCCGGCGCGTGCAGGCCAAGTGTCGTGCAAAGGAACACAGCGCGCTTGGGTGTTGATGCATCCTTCGCCCAGGTAGGGCTCATCGATTCCAATAACGGCAACGCCAGGCTCACTCCGGAGGCTTTCAAGAATTTACGTCGATCAATCATTTGTTCTTAAACAGTTTGCTCTGAACGACCTGATGGATTAGGGCTCGCACAGGGAAGGCCTTCGGCTTTGCTTCCTTCACAATGCGCTCGATCTCATCGCGATCAGAAAACTGAATCTCGCCGCCTGTTGAATAAATCACAAGCTGCGAAATGAAATGACGGGCCACCTGCTCCTCCTGCTCAAGGAGTAGATCGCGAAACCGGCGGATGCCATTAAACTTTTGACCATCGGAAGTGACTCCGCTTGCATCTACATGACGAGCCCATCGGTATTCATAAATCGGGCGACCATGAACTCGATCATTAGTCCACTGTCCTTTGCCGGTGGTTCGATAACGAGTGCGGAATCCACCAATTGGATTGAAGCTTTCCAGAGCAAACCCGGGGGGATCAATGTGTTGATGGCAGTTGGCGCAGGACTTTACGTCTCGGTGCTTAGCGAGTGTTTCACGAATGGTGACTGCGCCGCGGATGTCGGGTTCAATGGCGCCAATTGTGGGTGGTGGCGGATGAGGCGGGGTGCCGAGTAATGAGGCGAGCACAAAATGCCCGCGCTTCACGGGAGAAGTGAGCGTTCCATTTGCGGTGACCTTCAGAATGCTGGCCTGAGTCATCAATCCTCCGCGCACACTGTCAGTCGGTAGTGCCACACGGCGCATCTGTGTTCCGGTCACTCCGTTAATGCCATAATGTTGGGCGAGCCGGCGGTTAAGAAATGTGAAGTCTGATTTGATAAAGTTTAGTGCTCCAAGATCCTGATCAATTAACTCCCGAAGAAAGAGTCGCGTCTCGGCCAGCATGGCTTGGCGCAACTGGTCATCAAATTCCGGATAAAGTTTTTCATCAGGTGTGGTGGCGTCCAGTTCGCGTAATTTCAGCCATCCATCAAGAAAGTCATTTATGAACCGGTTTGACCTTGGATCCTTAAGCATTCTATCAACCTGAGTTGCGAGGACTTCGGGTTGGTTAAGTTTCTTTTCGCCAGCAAGCTGAAACAATTCCTCATCGGGGAGGGTTTTCCAAAGGAAGTAGGAGAGGCGTGTGGCTAATGCATGATCATTCAAGGGCCCGGGCCCTGCGCTATGATAAAGGAATTGTGGTGAACTAAAGAGGGCTCTTAAGGGGATGCGGGCCGCTTGGTGAAGTCCTTGGCCTTTTTGTAAAGTAGGTTCCGCCAATGCCACGAATGTCTCGACTTCCTTTTCGGTCACTGGGCGCCGAAAGGCCATTGGAGCAAGCCGACTGACAATATCGCGCACATGCTCAAGCGGTTCTTTTTCTGGATTGGGCAAGAAACCTATGAAGAGTTTTTTATTTAGTGGCACACCGGTGAGCAGCTT
>JAAZXX010000843.1 GCA_014239995.1 Verrucomicrobiia bacterium | reverse complement strand
ACGAATACGGTAAAGTTTGGAGGCCGTATTACGACCACCCACAAGAAAATACATGTTTCCATCAGGACCAAATCGCATGGCTGAAATATTGAGTGGCTCGCCAGTCAGAAATTCCTTCTTGGACCCCACATAGGTCGATCCGCTTTCGTCCATATCGACCATGTAGATGGCCCCAAAAGTCCAGTCACATATGAAGAGCTTGTCATGAAATCGATTCGGAAAACCTGAATGATGGCCAAAACTGATACCGGTCGGTGATCCTGGCCCAATATTGACCACGGCACCATTACCATCGGCAAAATAATCAGGCCATTTGGCGGAGCCTGCTCGCCAACCAAATTCACTCCCGGAAGTCACATGGTTCACCCGCGTCGGACGATACCAGGGAGTACCTATATCAAATTCCAGATCCGAGTCGTAGGTAAAAAGTTCTCCCTCCGGGTTGATCGCCATATCCACGGCATTTCGAAATCCGGAAGCCACCATGGTCCAGTCTTTGCCATCGGGAGAGATACGGCATATCCACCCACCCGGAGGTCGTATACCAACGGCGTGGCCCATGGCATCAGGCATTTCAGCCAGCAAGGAATCTGTTTGCCAGACAGGAGGCTGCAGACTCGGGACATTTGGCGGCAACGGGGTATGGTTTCCGGTTACCAGATACAAGCCCTTGCCATCCTCTGTCTTGATGATGGAATGAGCGGAGTGCTCGTAACCCACTCCAAGTTGCTTGAGCAGCGTAAACTCGTCAAAAGTATCATCTCCGTCAGTGTCCCTGATGCGGTAAAAACCTTTCATGGATGACATGTAAAGGCTATCAAATGCATAGAGAAAACCAAGTGCCCCCCCAACGCGCCTTTGTCCCCAATGGATCGGCAGGTAGGGAAAACCTTTCAGACTTTCAACCCTCAATGAAGCCGAGTCCTCACCTTCCTTGGGCAAAGTGACGCGAAAAACCCCTTTATCATCCTGATCCGATACAATGATACGCCCCGAGGGATCAAAAGCCATCGCCACCCAGGACCCCTGAGAGGGTGGCACGGCATAAAGCAATTCAGCATCAAAACCCTCCAGCAAAGTGATCTGGGTATCTGGATCCAAAACGAAACGATCTCCCTCGGAGGCCCACACGGCTAAGTGCGCAACGACCATCAGGCAAGGTATCAAGGTGAAAAGGCTTCTCATAAGTATTTTCTGTTTGCTCGGTCATTTTCTTCCGCTTCACTCCGCAAGGCAATCAAGATGGAAGTGCATCGCGGGTCCCTTATCATGCGGGCATGCACGTGGGGGACAGTTGGCGGTAAAGGAAGCGTGGCCTTACCTGCTCCATGAGGACCGCAACATTCGTTATGCCGCTCGACTGGCCATCGAGAATCAACCTCTTCAGTTATGGCAGGAAAAGGTTTTTACCGAAAAGGAGCCACGTGCCATGATCCATGCAAGCATCGCTCTCTGCCGGCATGGAAACAGCACCTTGGCGGATCGTGTTCTGACACAGCTTAATTCCATTGATTTTGAACTTCTCACGGACAACGATCGTCTGGCACTTCTGCGTGCCTATTCGTTGTGCCTGATCCGCATGGATCAACCATCGAAGGAGCTTTCCCGTGCGGTTGTCGAACATTTGAACCCCTATTTTCCAGGTGAAAACCAGGTGCTTAATACCGAGCTCTGTCGGCTCTTGTCTTTTCTGGATGCTCCTGAGCTTGTCAGCAAGACCCTTGGTCTGATGAAAATGACGGAAACAAAGACCCTTGATTACGACAAGAACATGTTAAGGCGACATCCCTATGGCAAGGATATCCTCAA
>JAAZXX010000842.1 GCA_014239995.1 Verrucomicrobiia bacterium | reverse complement strand
CAGGTCCATCGATGAAGGTTTCGCGTTTTCCGGTTTCCAGTTCCAAGCGATGGATAACATAAATCTGACCGTTGGAATCCTTATCATACTCAAAGGTTTTACCTGGTGTCACATCCTCTGAATAATAGAGGTATGTTCCGCAGGGCGAGAACGTGGGTTCGTTGACATCCTTTTCTTCATTGTTTCTGGAAGTCAATTGCACACCCTCATGTGCACCGCCACTGACACCGGAACGATGAAGCATCCATATCTCACCTGCACCCAGTGAACGGCGGCTGGTGAAGTGTTTGCGTGCCACGATATACGCCCCATCGGGCGACCATTCGGGATTGTTGTAAAGTCGGAAGGTCTCCTGGCTAATCTGGTTGAGGGCCCCTGATGCAATGTCGATGGTCCAGATGTTATCACCCCCCCGTTGGTTGTCCCCGGTTCGGTCACTGGTGAAGACAAGGGTCTTGCCGTCTGGGCTGAATCTAGGCTGCATATCCCATGCCATGCCCGATGTGAGATGAATGAGGCTCTCCGGTTCCTTCGGTTTCATTCCTTCAATAGGCATCAGGTAAAGATCTCCGAGCAAATCAAAGGCAATCATTTGACCATCCGGGCTGACATCGAGGTTCATCCAAGTGCCTTCGCGCGTGTCAATGATTTGCTCGAAACTGGGACCGTGCGTTTCGTTGACGTCCCACGAGGCATCAGCCTTGCGTTCCGTATCTGGTTTTGTGATCAACTCGGCTTCATTGGCCATTAAAGGCAGTGGTCCTATGACAAGGCACAGGTTTAGGATCCATCCTCTTAAGGTGAACATGGCTATATCCTGTGACCTCCGCATGCAAATGACTATGAAAATCAGATGACTTCCATGGTTCGAACTCGATCAACATCTTCACCTTCAAAACCATGATGGTATGTCATATCCCTTTCGATTGTCGATTTGGAGCAATGGAAGTGAAGTCTGCATCCTGGATTTGTTAAGGGGCGGGAGCCATACCCTTCTGGTTGCTTTTCCTCTTATGCGTTCACCCTTGCCAGGAGTCTGGAAAAAGTGATATTTCGCTTCAATCTCCCCATTCTAGGGGACCCAAGGATCAAACAGGCTTGAATGGCCTCCTGATTGTTCTATGGTATGCATCATGAAAGTCTCGCGTACCTATAGCCGCAGATCCTTTGTGGCCCACGGTTCCCTGGTATCTGCAACCTTGGTTTCCGGGGTGATGACGCCGGGTTTGCTGGGTGCCAATGCCCTCCCTTCCGATAACAAGTTGCGATTCGGCCTTGTAACCTATCAGTGGGGAAAGGACATGCCCTTGCCTAAACTGATCGAGGCATGTGAGAGATCTGGATTACATGGGGTGGAGGCCCGCACTCAGCATGCACATGGCGTGGAACCCTCTTTGTCAAAGGCAGAACGATTGGAGGTGCGGCAACGTTTTGAGGATTCTCCCGTGAACCTCATCGGCTATGGCTCCAATGCGCAATTTCACGAAAATGATGAAGCCCGGCTCAAGGCTAACATCGCATTGACAAAAGATTATATTCGCTTGATGCATGATTGTGGAGGTAGCGGGGTGAAGGTGAAACCCAACGGCTTTCCAAAAGGCATCGCGAAGGAGCAAACCATCATACAGATAGGGCGGGCACTCAATGAAGTCGCGGCCTACGGTGATGATTGGGGGCAGGAAATACGTGTAGAGGCCCATGGTGCTGGCACCAGTGACCTGCCTGTGATGAAGTCGATTTTTGATGTCGCCAATCATCCGAATGTGGGTGTGTGCTGGAATTCCAATGCAGTCGATGTTGAGGGAGACGGATTGG
>JAAZXX010000841.1 GCA_014239995.1 Verrucomicrobiia bacterium | reverse complement strand
GTAACCCGCCCTTGACCTCGAATCCGAGCGGGAATCATCCTGAAAATCTCAACAAGCTCCGTGGTTTAAACCACGGAGCTATTTTTTGGATCTGAGTTGCTCGAGCAAGCGAGCCATTCTTTTTTCGGATACGGACCCAGCAGTTCCCAATTCCTGAGCAAAGAGTGAAACCTTGTATTCCTCAAGCATCCATCTCAATTGTGTCCACAATGACCATCTCGCGTCACCAGGTAGCAGGCTCTTATGAGCATCGATAAGCTGATGCAGCCATGGTTGCAAACGATGCATCTTTTCTCGATCCTTAAAACTGTTGGAACGGGCTCGCTCACTGCGAATTCCCATGGCTTTCAGGTAACGCGGATAATGCCTAAGCCGCGCATAAGAAACATGTCTCAGCCATCCCTTGGGAAACAGGGATGTTAAATCGGCATTTAAGCCGTGATAGGGACTCTCATGCACGGTCAGTTGGTGCCGCACTTCAAGGATTTGGGTAAGTAGGGGAACGGCCTCTTTCCATAAACCCATGACTCGGGCACGTCCCTGCCGAAGGCTGGCATCATACGCTTCTTTTTTCAAGGGCAACAGGGGATCGCATTCAAATAAGAATCCGGTCAGGCAAATAAAGGCATCCTGCTGAAATTCCTCGATGCTGCCCATCGAGATATAGTGTGATCTGGCACCCTCAAGGGAACCAGAAGACATCAAATCTCTTTGCCACCAAGCCAACTCCCGATCAAAATTCTTTGCGCAGAGAGCCGACCAACCCCTGCGTGTGGAACCCTCGGCAGATCCCCTGTCACGAAAAAGCCTTACGGCGATGCGTTCTCCATCCAAAAGGAGACCCGGATAGGCATATAAGGGTTGTTCCCCTTGGGTTCCCACTAGAACACGTTCAGGAAGATCACCAAAAGACCACTCATGGATATCGTGTCGTTCCCACTTGCGACAAGCATCCTCCCAAATGTCTCGCTGCTGTTCGATTCCATGTCTTTGAATCACTCGATCAACACCATTCAAATGCCTGCCTTCATGAATAAGTCGCCCCTTGGAAGTCACCACTTTCAAGCGGGGTCGCAAATGTTCGGGCAAGCAATCCAGTTCCCATGCCTGATGTCCCATGGTCACCTCAAACCGCTTTGATAACCAATGCCCCAGCTCCGCAAGATATTCATGGGGACGACATCCGCCAATCGCAACGGAGGCGGCACGTGCACGATCCTGTATGGGCATCAGCAAGCGCCGTTTATTTTTTGGGAGAGACTGAAGTAAATGCACAATCAGCGACTCACGGTTGCCGGGAATCAACCATGGAAGATGGGTTTCATCCAACTGTCCCGCTGCCTCCGGGGTTAATGTCAGTGTGACCCCGTCGTGTTTTTCACCAGGAGCATAAGCGTAATCAACGGCCAAAGTATGCTCATGAAATCGGATGGTATCAGGAAAGTCATCCGGGCTGAATGAGGCATCCAACCCGTGCATCAGATCCTCGGCCTTCATATGCATCACCTCCATGTCCGCTGGATGATGCTTGTAATGATGCCTCAAACCTGGAATTGACGTTACTGCCTGAGGTAATCGCCGATCATAAAAATCGAACAAAAGGTCATCAAGACTCATGCAGGCTCCATGCCTGACCCGCGTTAAACGCTCCTCAACAGCCTGAATGACCCGTTGGTTATCTTCGCTGAATGGTAAATTCAAGCGAGGATGCTCCCTGACAAACCCTTCCAGGATCATGATCTCCCGGGCAGCAGCGGGGTTTGAGCGACCGAAATCTACCTGTTTGGAGGCAATTTCAAGACCGTTCAATCGAAC
>JAAZXX010000840.1 GCA_014239995.1 Verrucomicrobiia bacterium | reverse complement strand
TCCTTCCACAAGTATTTCAACCTCGCGACCCAGGAACTGTTCGTATTTGCCCCGTCCAATGTCGGTAATCTTCTTAAGGAGTTGAGCGTGTCTGGATTCGATCAACTCTTTGGCTAGTTGTCCATCCATCGTCGCTGCGGGAGTGCCTGTTCGCTGGGAATATTTAAACACAAACGCATTATCGAAGGCTGCTTCCTGGGCCAAGTCCATGGTTGCATCGAAATCTGCCTCGGATTCACCGGGAAATCCAACGATGAAATCGGTGGTGATGCCCATCTCCGGTATGACTCCGCGCAATTTGCGGATGATCTCAAGAAAACGTTCCCGTGTGTAGACTCGATGCATACGCTTGAGGACATGATTGCTTCCACTCTGGACTGGAAGGTGGGCACTGGGACACAGTTTAGGCAAGCGGCCATAAGCCTCGATAAGATCATCCCCGTAACCCTTGGGGTGGGGCGATGTGAATCGGATACGCTCAAGTCCATCAATGGCGTGGACTGCTTCCAGGAGCTGGACAAAGGCAGATTTTCCTTCCTTGACGCCGATTTCCCTCTTGCCATAACTGTTGACGATTTGACCAAGCAGTGTGATTTCCCTCACACCCTGTTCGACCAGGCGACGGCATTCGTGCACAATATCCTCGATGGAGCGGCTTCGCTCCTTTCCCCGTGTGTAGGGGACAATACAGAAAGTACAGTGCTGGTTGCATCCCTGCATGATGCTCACGAATGCGGTGATTTGAATCTGGTTTGATTTGCCTTTGATCAGGTGGTCCTTGATGGTGCCCTCACTGCCTTCTTCCTCATCAACGTCGACAATCTGTCTGCTTTTGCCCTGAATGAGTCGATCCATGATATGTGAATAATGCTCCAGGATGATGGTCTCGATCGATAAATGATCATGTGCCTGAAAAGACAATTCATGCAGTAACTTGTTGTAAAAGTGCTGCATGGATGCATAAACCCGATAAGGATTGCGATGGATATGGATAAATTTGGCATCAGGATACAACTCCCTGAGCAGAGCCACACGTGCCGTGTAGACAGGATTCTTGACGAGGATGGATTTCCCGCCATGAACCAGCTCGAGTTTTCTCATGAAATACTGAAAAGTCTCCTTCCAACGCATTTCCACTTCTTCATCCTCTCCTTCGAGAAAGATGCCCTGCCGAAAATACGAATGAAAGTGTTTCGGAAAATACAAACCGTGGTAAAAGCTGATATCGGTCATGTTAGCCAAGGCAATCTCATCTTCCTGGGGTGCGTCTCGATGGACGGCCACGTTATCAATGAATCTCTCTGAGGGTAGTGTCTTTACCAACCATGGCTCCAACCATCGCCCCAGAGTGAGCATATTCCATGGAAGCCCCGTGCCAATGGGTAGCAGGCAACCAAAGGAGGAGGATTTTGAAAGAATATTATAAAGGTGCGTTGTACCACTCCGCCAATGACCAAGGATAAATAGAGGAGGGCTGGATGGGGAACGACCTTGTTTTTCAGCACGCCGCACCACCCATTTCTCAAGCAAGTCAAATGGCCAACGTGCCAATGCAGCGCCACCGATCATACCTAGATCGCTCCATCGATCCTTCCTGATGCCACCTGATCGTGCAAAAAGACGCAGCAAGGTGCGCACATCTGCCCCACACAAAGGGTGTGTGCGGAGTTTTCTATTGTTTATCGTTGAGTTTTTTTCCTGATGCACACAAGAGAGGGTGTATCAAACACACACGGTTAAAAGCTGACGTTAGATGAATTTGTTGGATTTTCAAAAAGAAAGTCATTCGGTGGCTACGCAGATCCATGGTGCAATTGC
>JAAZXX010000083.1 GCA_014239995.1 Verrucomicrobiia bacterium | reverse complement strand
TCAGGGTTGATGAAATGCTGACTTGATGATCTTACCGCGTTGATGCCATTTCTGGTGAAGAAATTCAACCCGAAATGGAGGGTACAAGGTGTCAGGGCAGCCATCCGGAACCCCATAAGAGGGCCATCACTCAAAGGCGTGACAACAGCACTGGGAAGGTGGTTTTTTCATGCCTGCGGATGCACCTGCTGGGCCAGATAATTCTCCTGACCGACCATTTTGATAAGATCAAGCTGGGCTTCAGCCCAATCGATGCTCTCCTCACAATCAAGCACCATCCTCTCCATCAACTCACGGCTTCCTGAGTCCTTGAGTTCAAGACATATCTGGACACCTTGATTATATGTCGCTGCTCCCTTGGATTCGAGGGCAAGATTGTGCTCAATCTGGTCTTGGGGATTCTTGCCTGACTTGATGACGTCGTAGCGGGCAATTTCAGGCACCCCGTCAAGCAGCAGAATGCGGTCAATGACCTCATCGGCATGCTTCATTTCCTCTATGGATTCCTTGTGATAGTGGTCTGCCAGCGCCTTCAGTCCCCAGTCGGCGCACATTTTGGAGTGGATGAAATACTGGTTGATCGCGGTAAGCTCGATGGTTAGGCCTGCATTCAAAGCCTCGATAATCTGTTCCTGTCCTTTCATATGTGTAGAATAGATAACACGTCCGTGGATTATTCAAGTCAGATCACAGCGGCAGTAGCTTTCCAGGGAACCACAATCCCTGCAAAACGGGGTGTTAGTGCGTGATTTTTCCGGCTCAAGAAATAATCTTTGCAGGCGGAATCGGCACCCCCCGCATCCATTCCCGGCCTTGGTCCTTTCGCAAAAGGACTCCATGGACTGGAGACCTCCCTGGGAACTGGCATGCATGACCTGCGAAATCCCAACCTTGAAGCAATAGCAAACGGAAACGTCCATTTCAGCCGCTTCTTTCCCGGCTTCACTTTCCGCGGCGACGGGCATGTCTGGAGGGTCTTGGCATTGTTGTGCAACGGTCACAAACTGACTTTATGAGATTGAGTCTCAATTGCAACAGAAAAATCTATTCCCTTTTCCCTGCATGTGCAGACCAGGACTTTGTATCAAGGCATTGCTAATGCTCATGATTTGTTTTTCTCGGCCAGGCCAGCAAGAGAATGACAAAGAAACTCCTTGCAGGAATTCCCGAACGGCAACCTGTGGGTGGACCCTGTTCGAATCCGCCAAACGGCAAGTGCTCCATACCTCCGTCAAGAGAAAGAAAGTCGACACCTCATCCCTTGGTCCTGAGGCTCTGGATATCTGCTGGGAAGGCCCCTCTATCCTCCTCAAACCTAAAATCGATAGACAGGTGTCCTGAGCATGCCAGACAGCTGCAGCAGGGAACCTCTCACCTTAAAGTTCAAGGTATTTTCCTGGGTGTGTGGGATTCCAGCGCTTGGAAAGCACTCCAAGGGGAGTAGACTGGGCCGTTTGGCAGCATACCAGTGCCAGGATGCCGTCAGATACCCAGAAGATGGCGTCTTGATCAAAATCCTTTCCAAGCGTGGCCAGATCCAGCCTGGTCGTGTCAAGCACGCCATACCCCTGCTCCAGGTGAGTTCCATCTAGGCTTCCGCCACAGACCGAAAAAAAGTCAAGTCCGAGGGTCTTTAATTGTAGATGCAACCGCGCGTCCCTGATCCTGTTTTCCTTCCGCGGCACCACCTGACCCAATGGATTCCAGGCGGTGATGATTCCAAAGGTGTGCGGTAAGCGGTTCAGGCTTTGCGTGCACCAAAAGGAAGCTTTCAGGTAGGCCGGGTTCATTTCATGTCTCTGGGCGTGATGGCCGCGCATCGAACATCCGCCCAGTCTTCTCCAATGGGCTCAGCTTGTTTCATCAAGGGTGCCCTGCCTTCCTCGCAGCGGCACTCATCTTGCAACCCGTTTCCCACCCTGGCCGTGCCACCGTGATGCTGATGCCTTGCCTCTTTGGAATGCTTGCGTTGGGAGGGCTTGAAACGGCAACATGAAAATTGCAGGCCGTTGGGACCGATCCGGGCAGGCACATTGGCGATCATTGGCCAAGGGTCTTTGTGGTTCAAAACGGATTTAATCTTTCAACGAGAAGGCCACATAGGCATCTCCCTGCGGGCCTCCCAGTTTACCCCCGCCCGTGGCCGGGATGACAATGAACTGCTTTCCATCGACTTCATAGGAGGAAGGTGGAGCGTAACCTCCAAATGGCAGGCGATACGACCACAACTCCTCGCCAGTCCCTTTGTCAAAGGCCAAATCTTCTGGTCACGTGTGCCTGCGGCAAAGACAAGTCCTCCGGCCGTGACCATGGCTCCCCCGAAATTCTCGGTACCCGTGGGCGAAAGACCACGCTCTGTAAGTGCGGCGTGTTCCCCCAGAGGAACCTGCCAGCGCAGAATGCCCGTATTCAAATCCACACAATTGAGGGTGCCCCAGGGAGGTTTACAACCGGGATAGCCTTCATGATCCAGTAATTTAGGATATCCATTGAAAGTGTAAACAGGACCCTTCAATTTGCTCTCAGGGATGCCCATGGCATCTGAATCGCGATACATCAAATAATCCATGAGGGCTGCGGTAGCGGATTGATCCAGCCCCACGGCGGCCGGCATGAGGTTACGACCCTTTTGCAGGAGTGATCGCATATCGCGTTCCTTTAAACGCGTACCGATCATGACCAGCGGTGGATTCACCCCCTGGCCTTCACGGTGAAGTCCATGGCAGCTCAGGCAGTGACTTTCATAAATCTTGCGTCCCAGGGTGTCTGGCTCGGTGGTCTGCCCGTATTGGGCTGGCACCCTTGAAACGGTGGGAAACCAGGGGAGTTCGTTGGAGGTGACGTAAAGCCACCCCGATTCAGGATCAAAGGAGGCCCCGGTCCATTCAGCACCTCCGTGAATTCCAAAAAGCGCAGTTGGACTGCCCGCTGCAAAGGGCGCAAACCAGCCTGTGTTGCTCCGGACACCCATCTCATCAGGCTCCAGCTGATCCAAAACGGCTTGACGGGCCTGTGGACTGATATTGGTAAGCTGTCCCTGATGAAAATGCTGTCTTGCAAAAGGTTGAGGCCATTGAAGGTCGGGTTGATAGGCGGAGGTACGCTCGCCATGAAGAACGGAGACAGGCGCCTTCCTGAGACGAAACGGAAACACGGGCTGACCTGAGACCCGATCCAACAACAGGGTGTTTCCCAGTTTACTGACGGTCGCCACGGCCTCCACCTGCATGCCCTCCCTCTTAATGGAAACAAGGATGGGGGGTGCCGGCAGATCCAAGTCCCAGATATCATGCCGAATTTCCTGAAAATGCCAGATGCGTTCCCCCGTTTTCACATCCAAAGCAATCACACAGTTGCTGAATAGATTGTCGCCCAGGTGACGGTTGCCGATGAAATTGGGTTTGGGGGAACCTGTTGTCAGGTAAAAGATGCCCCTTTGTGCATCCAATGCGGTACCACTCCAGCAGTTGGCTCCGCTTTCCAGCTCACTCCATGTTTCATGTCCCCACTCCCCCGGCTGTGGACGGGTATGAAAGGTCCATTTTTTTTCGCCCGAGATAAGGTCGTAAGCAAAGGCATCGCCCTCATAGCCGGCAATGGCGATGAGATCGTTGTGAATCGCGGGAGCTACCCTGAAATGACCCGTGCGAATCCTTCCACCCTCACCAAAATGTTCTATGGGTTGTCCGGTTCTGGGATCCAGGGCATAGAGCCATGGTCCAGCATTGAAAAGGAGTCGGGTGACTTGATCTGTGGCTTTGTCCCAATAGGTCAAGCCCCTGAAAGCAGGCTGTCCTTCGGGTTTGAAACGCCATTTTTCTTTTCCGCTCAAGCCCTCAATGGCCACCACGTGGTGACCGACTGTGGGCGCATAGATGATTCCATCGACAGCTATGGGATTGCACTGGATATTGCCCTTTCCATCCTTGGAGTGATAGGTCCAGGCCATCTCCAGTCGATGAATATTTCCAGCATGAATCTGATGCAGGGGGCTGTAGCGGTTCCCCGCATGATTACCATGGGAACGATACCACTCTCCGGAAATGTGGGATTGCCTGTCGGCAACGCGGGATGGGGTCAAGGAGGCTGCTGGAGCGGCAGGAATCACCTGGTAGGAAGGCAGGGCGGCACGCTCATCTGGACTTTCAAGTTCCCATGAGACATCCTCCGCCACCGATGAGGAAATGACCCGCAGAGCCAGACAGGAGATGGTCAAAAGCGTAAGGAAACACCTCCCCATCCCATGCTTTGAAACACTCTGGATCATAGGCTGACTGTAGCAATCCAAGGCCCTAATGCCAGATGATTCAGCGGAGGAACAGAAGCTGTGTCATCCTGTCCGAGGGAATGGACAGGATTCTTTTCCCCGGCCTTCACTCCCCCCTGTTCAATCCAGCCCGCAGGCTTTCTTGGCACGCTGATTGACCTCACTGGCAACCTGGCGGGCACGTTGGGCACCATCGTCCAGAATCTGAGCGACATAGTCCTGATTGGCCATCAACTCCTCCCGCCGCTTGCGCATGGGTTCAAAATAATCCCAGTACGCTTGAAAAAGCGCTTTTTTCAAATGGCCGTATCCGTAGCCACCGGCTCGCAGCTGCTCCTGGACATCATTGGCAAGGTCTGGTTCGGCCACCAGTTTCAATAACTGGACCGCAATGTTCTGGTCGGCATCCGGCTTGGGTTCATCCACCCCCCGGCTGTCCATCACCAGACTCATGATCTTTTTTCGAAGGGCCTTTTCAGGTCCAAAAATTTCAATGGTATTTCCGTAACTCTTGCTCATTTTCTGCCCATCGATACCAGGCACCAGTGCAGCATCCTTCCGGATCTGGGGCTCCGGGATAACGAAGGTTTCTCCATAGAGTTGGTTGAACTTGATGGCGATGTCGCGGGTGACCTCCACGTGCTGTTTCTGGTCCCTGCCCACCGGAACAACCTTGGAGTCGTATATCAGGATATCAGCCGCCATGAGCACGGGGTAGGCAAACAACCCATGATTGGGGGAAAGTCCCTTGGCCAGTTTATCCTTGTAGCTGTGACACCGTTCCAGAAGGCCCATGGGGGTAATGGAAGTGAGCATCCAGGTCAGCTCGGTGTGTTCAGGAACATTGGATTGCTTGAAAAAAACCGAGCGTTCAGGGTCCAGCCCGCAGGCCAGGAAATCGAGCGCCACGTCCATGACATTCTGCCGGCGCTGTGGGGCGTCAAAGAGCGAGGTCATGGAATGGTAATTGGCGATAAAATAATACGCCTCACCATGGTTCTGCAACTCAATGGCCGGCCGCATCATCCCGAAATAATTCCCGAGGTGCAGGGCGCCGGACGGTTGGATACCGGACAAAATTCTCATGGCGGGCAACGCTATCAAGTTCAGTCCCGAAGTGCAACGCCTCAAGGGCAACAAATCCTATATGGCCATCGACAGGCTGTGCGTACCGCTTTACCCACAGCTTGGTAATCTCAAGCAGACCCCTCCCAGGGTTCCGGAGACGCATGCGTAGGCCAGGAGCATCCTGAGCCCCCGCGAAAGGCAGGCCGCAAGGCTATTCCCCCGTGGCAAGGGGCTTGGTTCGCAACTTGATGTTATTAAGTTGCGCGGCATTGGCAGCATCCATGACAAAAACTAACTGACCGACAGGTGCGTCCTCATCAGGCTTGACGATCACCGTCACGTCGGGCACCTCGGCTGCCACCTTCTCCAGACGCGTCTCCAGATCTTCCGCCGAGATGGGCGTTTCATCCCAATGCAGAAACGGTGCCTTCTTGGCAATACTGATGGTGATGCTGCCGGTCTCGGTTTGCGCAGAGGTCTTGGCCCGGGACTGGGGAAGACTCAGGTTAAGGATCGACTTGTGCTTGAACGTGGTCGTGACCATCATGAAAATCAGGAGCACGATCAGGATATCGATCAAGGAAATGATGATGATCGTGGGCGGTTTGTTGCGTTTACGCTCGAAGAATTTCATGCGATCTCACGGGTCAGGATGACTTGGGATCCCGACGACGCCTGGCTCGGCGCTTGCGCGCAGGCGGTTCCTCCGGGGTTTCTTCTTTCGCAGGCGCAGCTTCCTCAATCACAGCTTCCGCAGGCGCAGCGCTGGCTTGCTGGACATTGCCTCCAGGAACTGTCAAGGCATAGTATTGCCGAAGGAGGCTGTCGCAAAGGGACTCCAGCTCAATCGCCATGGTCTCCACCTTCTTGTTGTAATAGCTCCAGGCAATGAGGGAGGGGATAGCAATCAGGAGGCCAGTGAGGGTGGTATTGAGGGCAATGGAGATACCCTTGGCAAGTACGTTATGATCCTCGAGACTGGCGGCACCAAAGTCACCGAACAGGGTAATCAAGCCGTGCAGGGTACCCACCAGGCCCAGCAAGGGGGCTGCCCCGACGATCACCTCAATCACCACAAGGCCGTTCTCCAACTGGGCCACTTCTCGCCTGGCACGTGTTTGCAGCGCCTCGATATTGTCTGCCTTACTCATCCCAAGCTGCTCCACAGCAGCCAGGAGCAATCGGCTTGCAGGGGATGGGTGCTGCTGACAGGCAGTCGTGAATGCGTTCCACTCCTCCTGGGTCCGGCATCGTACGAGGGCTTCAGCCACCGCATCAGGGACCACGTTGCGCCAGCGCAAGGCGAGGCCGCGTTCGATAATATAGGTGAGGGCCACCACTGACATGATCAGGAGCAGCCAAATGAAAGGTCCGCCAGCCGATAAAAACTCAAACATATTTCTGAAGATTTAGTGCTTTGTGATTGGAAATTGAGTGAATGCAATTCGTTTTCGTCCCCCCAAAGATCTGTCTCCTCTGGCCATGACACCAAGGGCAGCAAAGTCTGTTGGTTTGCTTGGATGTTTTCAATTGTAATAAAAGGTAAAGCGAATGTTTCGATGATCTTCCCCCACCATACGACGCATGTCACGAGGCCATGGACCATAGGGGGCAGGATCAGAAATGGCACGCTGGCAAAGGAGTGACTGGATGATTCCGACTGTATCCTCCTCCACTTCAAGTTCCTGAACCCGTCCATCGGACATCAAGTCAAACTTCATGACCACCTTGCCGGAAGCATTCCTGGCAGAAGGCAGATCACCAAGCAATCGAAACCAGCGCTGTTGGATGGCCTGGATGATGGCGGCGTCATAGGCACCAAAGGGGGTTCCCAGAAGGTCAGGTGATGATTCGAGTCTGAAGCGTTTGACCCCACCCTCCTGTTGGATGGATTCCCCAATGAGGATTCCCTTGCGCTGCTTGGCCTCAGCAAGGGTCAAGGGGCGTCCCTGCGCCTTGGGAGGTGCCGGAGCCACACTCGGCTGTAAGGGAAGCGCAAGGTCCGCTGGCTGTTCTTCCTCTGCTTCGACGGGTTCCAGGGCCAGGGCCTCTTCGGTGGATAAGACAGGCTCCTCGGCCGTCATCTCCATCTCGGCAGGCGGACTTTCGAGAATTTCCTCAGGGGAAGGCTGAAGTGGACTGATTTCGGGCTCGGGAAGCACCATCTGCTCTGACGGGGAGGTATCAGAGGTCTTCAGGACTCGCTCCTGCGACCCTTCCAATTTAGGGCGATCCAGGTCCATGGATGTATCCGGATTGCCTGCCAAGGCATCAATCACAGCATAGTAAGGAGTATTTTCGGGCTTTTCCTCGGAAGCGAGCGAGGGATCAGCGTCAAAAAAATGGGTAGGTTCAGGTTCTTTTTCAAGTTTGATTTCCAATTCCTTGAGGGGTTCCTCCAAGACCAAATCAGGCGTTTCGGGACGCGTGAGGGTGGAAAGGATTCCCTGATCGGTGATCCCGTAGTAATGCAGTAGTTCCACGGAGCCAATAAGGGAACAATGCATCAGGATAGACCACAGATAGGCCTTCAGGAGCAGTGGCTGCAGCCGCCTTGCGAATCCATGCATATCAAGCCTGGTCATGCTCAGCTAAGTTGATCAATTCGTCGCCACAACGCAAATGATATGTGTGGAAAAATCCGAAAAACAAAAGAGCCGCCGGGTAACCGGCGGCTCGTGACACATCCAGGGGATGTCGAAATTTATCGTTTGCTGTACTGGAAGCGACGGCGTGCACCGGGCTGCCCATACTTTTTGCGCTCCTTCATGCGAGGATCACGCGTGAGCAACCCTGCCGACTTGAGGGTCGGACGCAAGTTCGCATCCACGTTGAGCAAAGCTCGCGAGATGCCGTGCCTGGCAGCACCTGCTTGACCAGACATGCCTCCTCCGCAGACATTGATACGCACATCCATTCTCTTGGAAGTGTCCGTTAAATTGAGTGGAAGGAGCACATCGTTCCGCAGGGTTTCCATGGGAAAGTAATCCTCCAGGCTGCGACCGTTGACGGTCACTTTACCTGTTCCAGTTGACAGGCGAACGCGTGCAACGGAGGTCTTCCTGCGGCCGGTTCCCAAAAAATCAGTAGTCTCAGACATGTTTAACTCGATTATATGAAAGGGGGTCAAAGATCAATCTTCAAGGTCTCGGGCTGCTGCGCCCCATGCGGGTGCTCGGTACCGCGATACACCTTGAGCTTGGTGAGTAGTTTTCTACCCAGTCGGTTCTTGGGAAGCATCCCCTTGACAGCGTGGAGGATGAGTCGATCTGGATGGGATTCACGCACTTCGGGCACGGACCTATAACGCTCGCCACCGAACCAGCCTGAATAGCTCATATAAGTCTTCTGGACCTCTTTCTTGCCGGTCAGTCTGACTTTTTCGGCATTGATCACCACCACAAAATCTCCCGCGTCCAAATGGGGGGTGTAGCAGGGCTTGTCTTTGCCACGGAGAACATCCGCAACCCGCGTAGCCAAGCGCCCAAGGACCACGTCCTCAGCGTCAACCACATGCCACTTGCGCTTGTCTATATCGATCTTAGGAAGATATGTCTTCATTAATAGTCCAAAATAGGAGCTGAGAAACTAGCAAACAGAGCTATGGAGTCAATCATGATTTGGATTTTTTTAACCTTTTTAGCGTCAACTGGGCCGGGGATGGTGAGGGCAGGCTTCAAACCATCCCATTAAAAGCAAGTGGGGCATGAAACTTCCTGACACACCAGGTGATAGAAAACCCTGCTGGCAATCGTCCAAAAGCTATCTGGAGGAATCCAAATGCACCGATAAGGCTCCCTTGATGAACGCAGCCAATTTCTGGGGGCATTTTCGACCAGCAGAGGCCTCTACTCCGGATGAAACGTCGACGCCAAAAGGTTTTACTTCCTCAATGGCCCTTCGAATATTATCCGGTCCCAGTCCCCCCGCAAGAAATAGTGGTTTTGAATAGGGTCTCAATGAAGACAGTAAATCCCACTGAAAGGCATGCCCGGTCCCTCCGCGTTGATCGGGCTGAAAACTGTCCACCAACCAAGCATCAGTGTGATATTTTTCCAATGAAACCAGGCTGGAAGCGTCATGAACCCTGAAGGCCCGCATGGTTTTCACGGGGTAATGTTGACAGTTCTCCGGGGTTTCATCTCCGTGGAATTGAATGACATCCAACCCGCATGTGTTCAGCGTCTCGGTAACATCTTCACGCGTGGCGTTGACGAAAACCCCCACCTTGGTGACGCAGGGCGGTAACGCACGGCAGATCGACCGGGCAAGTTCCCTTGAGATACAGCGCTTGCTGGGGGCATAAAACATGAAACCCAGTGCATCCGCACCATGGTGGACTGCAAGCTGGGCGTCCTCGAGGCAGGTAATGCCACATATTTTGATTCGGACTCTCATTCAGTCGGAAAAATCTACGCTCCCATGAGCCGTTTGCAATGCGAAAGGGCCCATACTTGCCAATGGCGGTAAAATGTGTTCATTTGATACCTTACGCAGTGAAATTCACTCGCCTGGACGAAATACCATGCGTGAGGACGCTCCATCACTGCGCAGGAAATCTCATGCATCATCAGTAAGCCCATGGAAACCAGTGTAAAAGAACGCTATGCATCCGCTGCACATGCGCCCGAGGCAGCCCTCTGTTGCCCTGTCGCGTATGACAAACAGTATCTCGAAATCATTCCCAAGGAGGTCATCGAAAAGGACTATGGCTGTGGGGACCCCTCACGTTACATCCACCCGGGAGAAACGGTGCTGGACCTCGGCAGCGGCACTGGGAAAATCTGTTTCATTGCAGCACAGGTGGTAGGGGCAGGTGGCAAGGTCATCGGTGTGGACATGACGGACGATATGCTCGAGGTGGCGCATCGCAATGCACCCATCGTGGCTGAACGTCTGGGTTACAGCAACGTGACCTTTCTCAAGGGAAGGATCCAGGACCTGGCCCTGGACCTT
>JAAZXX010000839.1 GCA_014239995.1 Verrucomicrobiia bacterium | reverse complement strand
TTTTGCGGACCAGCTTGAGAACATGATCATCCCTTCCCTCAAGGCAGGTTTCATGGTGATTGCCGACCGATATATCTATACGCTAATGGCTCGAGACCTTGTCCGGGGCATGAATCGAACGTGGGTCAAGAACCTCTACAGTATCGCACTGGTTCCCGACGCCGTCTTTTACCTTAACGTTTCCCCAGAACAATTGATCCAGCGCAACCTTGCCAAGACCCAGGGGCTTGATTACTGGGAAAGCGGTATGGATCTCGGCATGACACGCGACATGTTTGACAGCTTCGTGCGTTACCAGCACAAGATCCAGAAGGAGTTCTTTCGCATGCGCAAGGCCTACCCATTTGAGGTCATCGACGGCGAGCGATCCGTCGACACAATCTACGATGCGTTAAAAACAGCCATCGGGAAGGTCATATCGGGACCTTCCACCTGAACCTTTAATGTCGTTCAAAATCCTTTTCAGCCTCCAGTACCCGGTAACAATCCACAAGGTCCAGTTCCTTGAGCATACCTGGAACAAAGCTGGAGAGGGGCCACTGATAGCTTCGTGAGGTCGCAATGGCGTGGAAGGAATCCAATCCCTCCTTGAGCCTGACACTTCGAACCGATTCAGAGAAGAGGGCGGCAAAGGCCGCTGGCAAGGTCCCCCACCCCTTGGCGATCAGTTGAATACGACGGTGACCAGCCCGTTCCATCCATCGCAGGACCTGCAACACATCCAGTGTTTTTTGCCCAACATATGGCCGATCGAGCATGATCCCATGAATGGCATAAAAATAATCGCTGCCATAGGCGTGCAGGAAAGAATTCTCGCCGCAGGTGTCCGGCTTGGATTCGCCGACCCCACGCACATCACATGCATAAAAGGCTGTCCTGGAAATGTCCTCAGGCACCTGCTTACGCAACCAGGCATCTTCCCTCAGTTCCCGATCCGCTGAATGATGTGAAACATACAGGATCGCATCCGCAATTTTTGAATCGGGACGCGAGTAGTGACGGGCATCTCCTAGCCGATAGACCACTGCCTGAGCATCCTGCTCAGATTCGATCACATAAGTGGTTGCATGTGGGAGCGGATAACCCCTCTCCCCTCGAGGACGCAGAATACGATATTGGGGTTCGGTCGATTTTTCAGGCAGGACAAGGTAACGCAGGAGTTTCTGGCGGAGAGCGACGGCGGACAGCGCTGGACGCTTGGTTTTCAGGGCCTTCGCCCTGCTGAGGGTAAAGTCAAAAACCGTTTTGGATCCAAGCGAGCTGACCTGCCCCGTTTCCGAGCAGTGAAGATCCTCTTCTTTTTCCAGTTTGATATCCGGCTCCGGGGAAGGATGATCCATCCCGGTGGCCCGGTTGAACCAAGCATACATGGCCTCACGATTTTCCTGGGAATAACCGTGATAGGTCGGCCCCACAAAAAGGCGCACCTGATCTTCCGCACCAAGCAGTCGATAAACGTGCTTGAGCTGTTCAAATGCCTTGCGCGCGCCTCTGACATCAAAATAATCCTTTTCCTTGGCGAGGATGATCACGGGTTTTGGAGCCATCGCGACAAGGCAATCCACATGATCCACTCCAAGGGCAATGGATCTCGGAGGACATTGTTCGGTATCAGCAGGAAGTTCATTCTCGAGGTTTCGGCGCAGGGTTGTCACGAAACAACTTGGAGCAGCCATTGTCCAGCGGGATTCCAGGCCACACAGCCACGTGGTCATGGTTCCCCCACCGGAATTCCCGGTGACACCGACATGGGCAGGATCCACTTCCGGACGCGTCAAGAGATAATCCAGTGCACGTATTCCATCCCAAGCCCTCCACGAACCCAGAAATTCA
>JAAZXX010000838.1 GCA_014239995.1 Verrucomicrobiia bacterium | reverse complement strand
CTGCAGGGGGATGTCCAGTTGAATCAACGCTGGACCCTGATGCGTTATCACACCCTGATTGGAACATTTGAGCAAGGAACGGAATTCAGCAATGCCCAGGGTTTCACCTTTGAAATCCATTATGGATCGGGGGAGGATGACGAGGTGGTTCTGGAACTCACCTCCACTGCAAATCAACCTTCCATCAGTTCCTTTTCGGCGAGTCCTGCAGGTATTGCCAGCGGTGGCACCGCCACCCTTGAGTGGAGTGTTGGGGCCTTCACCAGCCTGGAAATCAACCCCGAAGTCGGCAATGTTTCAGCCGTGACCACACAGGGCAAAGGGAGTGTGGAGATCGCACCTGTCTCAACGACAAGCTACCAACTGACCCTTAAGAATAATGCGGCAACCGTGACCGCAGCCACCACGGTTGTGGTCGATGCAGCGCCCATCATCACCTCATTCAGCGCCCATCCAGAGGCCATTGCACCAGGAGAAACCGCCACACTTCATTGGGACGTTTCAGGTGCAGACTCTGTCCTCATCCAGCCGTCTGTGGGCGAGGTCCACATGATCGGAACTGCTGATGTTCAACCAGACGCGACCACGACCTACATCCTGACGGCTACCAATCATCATGGATCCAGCACCATGGAGACGGGTGTCAAGGTGGACGCGATCGATGCCGCATTGATCCTCAGTTTTGATGCTGCAGACCCCAAACAGGCAAGTGGGGCAATGATGGACGTCCTTGGGGGTGCGAGTTTTGACTTGAAAAATACCCATTTAAGCACCGATATCTCAACATTTACCACGAACCTGAAGGCCTCCTATCAACTAACCTCCTTGGGTGGCGGTTCCGGAGGTGATGGCAACAGCCTGCCTGGTGGCAAGGTCACCTACGAGGCATGGCTACGACCGGATCATCTGGACATCAACCCACAGGTCATTTTTGAAACGGGTGGAAACACGGATGGTTGCTCCATGCTGATCAGCGAATCTTCAGTCCGTTTCCTGAACAGCCAAAATGGAGAACGCACCCATGACTTGGAAGTCTCAATCAGTGATATTGAACTATCCGATTTCGTGCAGATTGTGGTAAGCCTGGACCAGGATACCGGTGATATCCACTTGTATGTTCGTGGTGCTTCTGGAGGGTTCGCATCGACTTCAGGCAATGCTCCCTTTGGCCCACCAAATGGTCGTGCCTCCCTGTTCAACTGGACCAATTTCAGCGCCAATGTTGCAGGCGCGCTGGGAGGCATTGGCTCAGAGGTGCCTGAAGGTGTTACCCTCTACAGTGGCGAACTTGCCCTGCTCAACGTGTATGATCGCCCGCTTACAGCTCCAGAAATTGAGGATACTTTCCTTCGAATTGCCATACCGGATCCTGGCCTGATTCAAAGTTTCACGGCCACTCCTGACAGGGCAAATTCCGGAGATCCGATCACGATCGCCTGGAACGTCGAACCATTCCAGACCCTGATGCTGATGGGGCCCGGGGGAGGCAATGTGGCGGCAATGACCTGGAATGGTGTGGGTAACCTCGAGATTCAACTTTCCCAATCCGCACAGTATACCCTGATCGCTGAGGGGGATGAAGGTGTCAGCACTTCCTCTCTTTTGATCCTCATCGATGTCGCAGCGGATGTCGTTGTGCTCAAGACGAGCACCGATACATGGGAAACATCCACGGCATGGAGTAATGACCAGGTTCCCCAATCTGCCCGGGATTACCTGGTGACCGATTTCCTGGCTTCCTCACTGGGTGTTCCAGCGATTGCTGAGGCCGAATTCCCTGGAAGTTCCATCGAAATACTCGGGCAGGGAGCACGCCTCAACATACAGAACGACATTAC
>JAAZXX010000837.1 GCA_014239995.1 Verrucomicrobiia bacterium | reverse complement strand
GGGTAACGTTGTTTTTAACGCCTCGACCATTTGGTGGGGAGATGGTTTGAGCGAACCTCCCGGGTATCTTCGGCCATCCGTCTATACCTCTCCCAAAGGTCCCGATCGTCGTGTTCAGATGATCACGCGCAATCTTCTCCAGCGCATGCAAACGTAAACCCAGACATGCCGCTGCCTGCCTGCCTGTCGTCAGTTGGGTCTTTGGACAATCACGATCCAGCCGCGATTCGTGTCCCAGCCGAACTCATTGCGCAGCCGCACGGGTTCAAAGGCTGCTGTCCAGCGCTTGCGTCGTTCTTTGGGGTTCTGTGCTGCAGGATCGATATAATCGGTCGTGTAGGATCCTCCTGGGCTTTCTCTCAGTCGTTGTAAGAGTGACTTACCCAGGCGTGGTAGCAATGGAGACTCTATGGAATCCTCAGTGGATCGCAGGTTTGGGTGATGAAGAATCAAACCCTTCTCAGCTTTCCCTGTAAAGTGATCCCAACCGGAGTTTGCAAGCACTGCGATCTGGCCATCTGCCAGGTTTCCCCTCAGCACCTCGAAGTCTCCAAGCTTGATGGACATGCCGAGTACACCCAGGAAAGTACGTTGTGCGGTGCCTTCCGGATGGCTGAAAACAGGGCAGGTGAGTGCGACCTTCAGCTTTTGGTCATTACTGCTTGCATATGGGACAGACAGGTATTCCCTGATGATGTGAGGGGGGGAACCCCGTTCTCCAGGAGATAGATCCACCGCGTTGCCGTGAAAGTAGTCCCTGTGTGCAAAGTTGCCACCGATGGAGGATCCTGAAGGGTGTCGCGCCAATTGAATGCCATCTCCATTGCAGATGAACCAACTTTCAGCCTGAACCCCGTCCAGGCGGGCGCGACCGACGACCCCTTGGATAAGGTCGGAAAAGGGAACACGCATGGCATCGGTGAGGAGACCCCTGCCTTGGTCCAAGGCCTCGATCAGCCGTTGTTGTGTTGCCTCCTGTTGCAGAAGAAACCAACGTGCGTCCATTTCCATCTGCACGGTGACGGCCGTGAGTTTGGCGGCTGATTTCAAGAGTGTCTGGTTGACGACCTGCCCTTGGCGTGCTGCCATTCCCAGTTTAAGTGCAGATCCTACCAGCACGGCAAGGAGGAGCGATACCGAGACAATGGTCAGGCGGGCCATGCGGCGGTGTTGGCGGAAAAACCTGAGTGGGGTTTCTAGCGCGGATTCCTTGTAGGCCTGTACTTTTTCATCTGCCAGATAGCGTTCAACTTCATTGGCAAGTTCAAGGGCGGAGCTGTAACGTCGGGAGGGTTTCTGGTGCATTGCCTTCATGCAGACCGCCTCCAGTGGGCGTGGGCAATCGGCGCGGAGATTACGTGGATGTGCCCATTGCCCCTCGATGACATGCTTGCGAATGTCCGTTAAGTTGCCTTCGACACCGTCTACAGGACTGCTTCCGCAGAGGATTTTGTATAAAATGGAGCCCAGGCTGTAGATGTCACTCGAGAGGGTGATAGGCGTCTGCCCCGAAGCCTGCTCCGGGCTCATGTAAGCGGGGGTGCCTGCCCCGATGTCGCTCTGGGTGGGTGGCTTGTTTTCATGGCCTGTCGGGAACAGTGTTTTTTCTCCACTGGCACGTGCCGATGCATCACGAGCAATCGGTATGGCAAGTCCCCAGTCCACGACCATCGTTTCGCCATAATGCCCTATGATGATGTTTTCAGGTTTGAGGTCACGATGGATGATACCCCGGTTATGGGCGTAGGCGATGGTATTGCATACGGTGACAAAATGAGCCAGCTGATTGCGGAATTCCAGATTTCGTCTCTGTTTTGTCCACTGATCTCCTTCCTCGTAAAAA
>JAAZXX010000836.1 GCA_014239995.1 Verrucomicrobiia bacterium | reverse complement strand
GAAAGAGGCGACGCCCCCGACCTCAGTTGCGATGCCATCGCCTGCAAACGAGTGCCGCTGCAGGATGGTGTGGTGGAGCCCGCTGAGCCCGGGGAAGAAGGCGAAAAATCTTGAATTCAACGAGTCCGATTCCACCTCTCAATCTATCTACCGAAAGAGGATCAACGTGGAAATGAAAGAGAAAGCCGAGAATCTCCTGAAGCGAGGCCAGAAATGCATCCTGAATACCGATATTGATGGAGTGCTTTGTGGAACAATCCTTCAACACGTCCTCGACTGGAAAGTCGTTGGGTGGTGCGACAGCAAGGACACATTGTGGGTTCAATCAGACATAGTTGATTTAAGAGATGTCATATTCATTGATATATTCGTCGCACACCCTGAACTGAAGTGTATTGACCAACACCTCGTTGCGCTGAACAAGGAACATGCCGAAATCCTGCGGGAAAACCCAAACAAACTAAACCCCTCCCTGGAAAGGGTTCGCTACGCATCAGTCGACAATAAGGATCCACACTCGTACAAATGGAAATACCCTTTCGGGTCCATTCATTTCATATTGGCAATTTTAGAGACACTCGGCCACGAAATCTGCATTGAGCTTGATCATAAAATCCAAGGACCGATTACTAGTTTGGACGTGATACTCCGGTGTGACGATGCTGCAAGAACTACTGCTTTTAGATATGTCGAAAATGCCCAAGACTGGTGGCCATGGTTAACCGACCTCGGAGGTTCAGTCAGTGAACAGTTGGCGCACTATGCTTCAAGTACAGACGAAGAATTCGCAACAGATTGCTATAACGATCTCTGGGAATTGTTTCGTAAGAAGTATGAAAGCCATACCAAAGACGGGAACTTTTCAAAACACTTCAAAAAGAAGAGTGGAATACCAGATGATGTGATTGCCTCATATCTCGCAGCAACCGCCAACTGGATCGGATTACCTCCAATTGAAATGGCAAATAGATTCTGCGTTTTGACGGGCAACTTCGAAACAGCTCCCTCGTACCCAAAGAACCATGCAAATGTGAAGGCAATACTTGAGCGCAAGGATTTGTTTTCATACGCATTTACCTACATTAACGGGCGTTTAGCAGAAAAGGGCTTCTCGTACACAACTTGGCCTCCCAACGGTATTCCTTCGATGGATTAACACCCATTGATTAAATCCATGGCCCTCCGCATTTTTTTCTCAATTACTCCGCCTATAGATAGACTGGGCCCTGACTTTCTTCCCCGAGCATCGGCCAACCGTGACCAACCAATCAGCCAGCAGGAGGACCCATGGGCTTCAACTCATTTCACCTGAAACAGTGCGCTGAATTTGTCCGCGAGGTGAAGCGCATCCTCAAACTTTCACTGGATGATGAAGACACCTGCGAATCTCGGCTCTGCTTTCTCAGTTCGGTCCTGCAAAATCAGGGCAAGGGGAAACCGGGTGCAGGGCTCACCGGCGGGATCTTTCAGGAATCTTTGTGGAAGGACATGTTCTTCAGTCAGTCCCCAGATCGATTTTCTGAACCAGAAGAAAAAGATGCCGACTATTGCTTCGACAAGGTTCCCTTTTCGCATAAGACGATCGGCTGGAGAGGAAATGGGGCCCTCGCCTTGGCCTGGTCCAAGAACCCAGCGTCAGGACTTCAAAGAACCCAATTCAATTCATCCATGGTGATCGCATGCACCAAACAACCAAAAGACAAAGGAGTCTGGGATGGGATCAAGATGGGGCTGTATGTGATCCCTGTAGATTGGCTAAAAGAAAACGTTGTATTGTCCTCGAACAACAAGACCGACAGCCTAATTGAAGCCAAGTACACGATTCAAGGCATGCGGTACGCTTGTGATACAGGGCTCCA
>JAAZXX010000835.1:261-1859 GCA_014239995.1 Verrucomicrobiia bacterium | reverse complement strand
GCAGGGCGGTAGAACTTGGAGCAGGTGAAATCGTGCTCAACAGCATTGATGCGGATGGGACAAAGGCGGGGTATGACCTGGAAATCACGCGTCGTATCAGCGAATCCACCTCAGTTCCTGTGGTGGCAAGTGGTGGCGCTGGCAAGCTGGAGCACATGGCAGATGTGCTGGAGACAGGCAAGGCAGACGCGGTATTGGCAGCAAGTATTTTTCACTTTGGCGAATATACCGTTGGCGAAGTGAAGGAGTTTCTTGATTCCAGGGGGGTTCCCATGCGCTTGAAACCCTCTGGGGCATGACCCCCCGGCATGGGTGGTTTACGGTTTCAATCCAAGTTGCGCCCTTATAAAAGCAGGGCGATCGGTGGTCACGCCATGGACTCCCGCCCTCAGAAGGCGTCTCGCAGCCTCTGGATCATCGACAGTGTATACGTATACTTCCAGTCCCTTGGCAGATGCAGCACGAACAAAGTCCTTGTCCACTGGCCCACCGTGGAAAACATCCAGACCATCAACCCCGGCCTCCAAAGCTCGTTTTATGAGAGCATCGGGCGAAGGATTCCATGTGCCTGTCACTGGATTTTTCTTGAACCCGGATAGCCAGAAGCAATCACAATCTGGAAATCGCTGCTTTGCAAGGCGTATGGTCTGCCAGTCAAAGGCAATGAAAACGGTTTGCCATGATGAGAGGCCAGATTCGGTGACAACCTTCTCCAGATAGGGTATGACTGAGGAGGCACATTTGATTTCAATAAAAATTCTCTTCTGATCAGGAACGCTGGCCAGTACTTCCTTAAGGAGAGGAATGCGCGTTCCTCGGAAAACCGCGCTTTTCCATTCACCTACATCAAGTTTGCGGAGCTGATCGTAGTCCACGGCGGACACTTCAAGGTTCTGATGAGCCGTTTTCTTTGTAGTTTTATCGTGAATGACAACGATTTGATTATCCTTGGAAAGATGAATGTCCACCTCCGAGGCATCTGCACCCTGCTTCCAAGCCAACAGGACTGAGGGCAAAGTATTTTCCGGAGCGTCGTGAGAGGCTCCACGGTGCGCTACGATTTGCGGATTCGCAGCGTGTAGAAACAGTAAAGGGTTTGCACAAATCAGAAGAACTATCCATAGTGTGAACGCCGATCGGGAAGCCACTGCTTGTTTCGCCGAGATATCTTGGACTTGCATTACCCTGGTTGAGGTCTTTAACGGGAAAGGCAAATACCAAGGGGATGCAGACGCACCTTGGCATACAGGGTTGTTTGCGACTTCTTTTTGATAGAAGAGGTGTCTTATGTTAGAGTTCACAGTCAATCCTATTGTTTCTCCTATCTTGAGATGACTTTTATTTTATCAGCGGTCAACCAGGTCGAATTCCTGTTTGTATGGAGCCAAGCCCGCCCTGAAGGCAAGGCCATCATCATCGTGCTGATCCTTTTTTCCATCTTTGCATGGTCCGTGATGGCTTCCAAATCGATACAAATCCGCAGAGCGAAGAAGTTGAATCTTGTTTTTGACCAGGAATTCAGGCAACAAGAAAAACTAACGGATATTTTCAATCGGGATATCAAGGTGGAAGGATGCCCCCTTTACGCTGTCTACGTC
>JAAZXX010000835.1:0-251 GCA_014239995.1 Verrucomicrobiia bacterium | reverse complement strand
GGTAACCAGGAGCTGTTGGATTGCCAGCGTCGCCACGAGGAACAAGGGAGCACGGATGGCATGATTTCCTTAAAATCCATGGGGCATGTCAAACGAGGGCTTGAACGCGCGGTTGCGCAGGAGTCACTACGTCTGGAATCAGGCCTGATCCTGCTCGCGATCGCCGTAAGCGGTGCACCTTTTCTAGGCCTGCTCGGCACGGTTTGGGGAGTCATGAGCGCCTTTGCACAAGTGGCAAGTCAGCAGAACGC
>JAAZXX010000834.1 GCA_014239995.1 Verrucomicrobiia bacterium | reverse complement strand
GCCTGACTCGATCCTTCAAGAAGTTAAAGGAGACAAAGCTCCCTGTTGTCATCTTCTGGAATTTCAATCATTTCGTGACCCTGGAGGGTTTTGGCGAAGACTCGGTTTACATCAACGACCCGGGAGTCGGGCATCGTGAGGTTTCCATCAAGGAATTCAAGGCCGCATTCACTGGGGTGGTACTGGCGATTAGTCCGGGTGACGGCTTTGAGAAAAGCGGCAGCAAACCGAGTGTCTGGCCCTCGTTGCTGCGCACCATCAAGGGCTATGAAAAAGGTTTTTTCTATATATTCATAGCCAGCCTGTTGCTTGTTTTTCCCCAGTTTCTGCTTCCTGCAGCAACACAGGTATTCATAGACAATGTTCTTTTGGATAAACGCACCGACTGGTTTCGCCCCCTGATTTCATTCCTTGCCGGGGTGCTTTTTCTCCAAGTCACTATTGATTCCCTGAAAGCACTAATCTCCCGACGCCTACAGTTGATGCAGATGATCTCCCTGAATTCAGGCTTCATCTGGCGACTGCTCAGGCTTCCCATTTCATTTTATACCCAGAGATACCCTGGAGAGGTGGTTGACAGAACAAAGCTCAATGACTCCATCGCCGAAACCGTTTCCGGACCCATGTCCGAAGTCGTCGCTCACGCCATTACCATGCTGGTGCTGGGCACAGTCCTTTGCTTTTACAACTGGGAGTTGACGTTGATCGGGATCGGTTTTTCGTTGGCCAACTTCCTGGTCCTTTCAAAGCTCACGGCAAAACGGAAGGAGGCCAACTTGAGTGCTTCACTGGAGATGGGCAAGGTGCAGGGATGCGCCATTGCCGGAATCCAGTCCATGGAAACCATCAAGGCCGGCGGACAGGAGATCACGTTTTACACAAAGTTCGGCGGCTATCTTGCCAAGGGCATGAATTCGATGCAAAGCCTGCAGAGTTCGTCACTTGCGCTGGGAGTGCTGCCGGATTTTGCCAAGCAAATGACCGGCCTGCTGATTCTGCTTATTGGCGGCATGAATGTCATGGAGGGAAAAATGACGGTGGGCATGCTGGTGGCCTTTCATAGCATGATGACGAACTTCCTCCAACCACTGCAGGAAATATTTAATTTTTCCAGCAAGATTCAGGAACTCACCGGCAACGTTGTCCGGGTAGAGGACGTCATGAGCAATCCGCCGGAGGCGGATCCACCGGATGACATGGGGCTCGATGCGACCGGTCGACCCATTGTCCGCCTGAGCGGGCAGGTTGAAGTAAATCATCTTCAGTTTGGCTTCAACCCCAACATGCCTCCACTCATTGAGGATTTTTCTCTCAAGGTGGAGCCTGGAAAAAGCGTCGCCCTTGTGGGGGGAAGCGGCTCGGGAAAATCGACCATTGCCAAGATTGTATGCGGTTTATACAAGCCTCTGGATGGGGCGATTCTTATCGATGGAACCGAACTCTCAAAAATACCCAGTGTCGTGTTCAGAAACACATTGGGTTTTGTGGAGCAGGAGTTTGGCATCTTCGAGGGCACTATCCGCGATAACCTGACGCTGTTGGACAAGACCATCCCGGATGAAAACGTCATCCAGGCGGCGAAAGATGCGGAAATACATGACGTCATCCAAAACATGGCCAAGGGATATGAGACCGTGCTTCTGGAAAATGGAGGCAACCTTTCCGGCGGACAACGCCAACGCCTCGAACTGGCGCGTGCCCTGGTCAACAACCCTTCCATCGTGATTCTGGACGAGGCAACCAGTGCGCTGGATGCAGAAACAGAGCAACTCGTTATGCTGAACCTTAGACGGAGGGGCTGCTCCTTGATTATTGTTGCTCATCGTTTGAGCACAATTCGAGATTGTGACGAAATCATCGTCCT
>JAAZXX010000833.1 GCA_014239995.1 Verrucomicrobiia bacterium | reverse complement strand
ACAGATCGTGTGCTGCCCGCCGAGCTCGCGGATCAGCTTCCGGACCTCGCGGATTTGGTTCGGGTCGAGCCCCGCGGTGGGTTCGTCGAGAATCAGCAGCTTGGGATCCAGGAGCAGAGCCCGCCCGATGGCAAGCTGTTGCTGTTCCCCGCCACTGAGCACTCCCCCCTTGCGTTTAAGCATGCCTTTCAGGGCGGGGAACAATTCGAAGACACGGTCGACTTGTGCGCGAGCGGACTTGCCCTTGACCACAATGCTTGTCTGAAGATTCTCCCAGACAGTAAGCCCCGGAAAAATATCACGTCCCTGTGGAACATAGGCAATGCCGGAACGCGCGCGTTCCGATGTCGTCAGACGATCCAACGGCCTGCCGTCCATGGCAATGACGCCGGACTCGGGACGAAGCAATCCCACAATGGTCTTGAGGGTCGTGGTCTTGCCCACTCCATTACGACCCATCAGGCAAACCAGCTCGTTCTCCGGAACTTCCAGGTTAATGCCCCTGATGATGGTCGATTGCCCATAGGCAACCACCAGATCTTCCAGCTTCAATCTCGGGACACTCATTCAGGCGACGGTTGAGTGTTTGCGACCGAGATAAACCTCGGCAACGGTTGGGTCACTTTGAACACTGTCCATGGATCCCTCCTTCAGGACTTTCCCCTGGTGCAACACGGTCACCTTGCGGGCAATCTGCCTGACGAACTCCATGTCGTGCTCAATGACGATAATACTGTGTTTCCCCTCGAGGCTGAGGAGAAGCTCTCCTGTCCTCCTGGTCTCGTCATCACTCATACCGGCTGCCGGTTCATCAACAAGAAGGAGCCTGGGTTGCTGCACAAGGAGCATGCCGATCTCAAGCCATTGCTTTTGCCCGTGCGAGAGTGTCCCCGCGATCACCCTCTCCATGTCCTGAAGGCGAATGGTTTTCAGGATTTCCGCGATCCGATCCCTCGCCACCGAATCCAGTCGGAAAAATATTGAGGAGAACACCCCCCTGGACTCAGGTAACGACAGCATGATATTGTCGTAGACGGTATGCTCCTCATATACTGAAGGAGTCTGGAACTTGCGGGCTATTCCCAGGCGGTTGATTTCATACTCCCGCAGCTTGGTAAGGTCATGGTTCTCCTCACCGAAGATAATCTTCCCGGTATCCGCTTTTATTTTCCCTGTAATCAGGTCAAGAAAAGTTGATTTGCCCGCTCCGTTGGGTCCTATGATTGTCCTCAGTTCCCCCTTATCCATATAGAAGTTGAGTTCAGATATGGCCTGAAACCCATCAAAGGACTTACTCACATCTTCGACCGTAAGGATGAATTCCGGTAACTTGCTCATCAGGATGTTCCTTCCCCTCCCTCCTTGGGATCGACCTTCTTTTTACGGGTTGCCATAAAGGCCTCAATCCGGTCCCGGCAAATCCGGAACCACTTGGGCAGTTTTTTGCCCAAGCTGGCGATGCCTCCCGGCAGGAAAATTACAACGACTAGGAAAATGCTGCCCAGGATGAGGATCCAGGTGTTTTCATATTCCCTCTGTGCCCAGCTTTTCAGGGCATTGATCAGGATCGCACCGATGACCGGGCCCCATATCGTGCCGCGGCCGCCTACTGCCACCCAGACGACCACCCACAGGGACTCAATCGGCCTGAAGGCAACATCCCCGTTGATTCCCGTTGCCTGCGGCAACCAGAGCGCTACCGCCACTCCGGCCATGATTGCCGCCAGGGTAAAGATAAACAGCTTGAAATTCTCCGTGCAGTAACCCGAGAACCTCACCCTGTTCTCGCTGTCGCGAATCGCCCTTTGAATTTTCCCGAAACGGGTTCGGGTCAGCGAAATCATCAACGAAATCGTGACGATAAG
>JAAZXX010000832.1 GCA_014239995.1 Verrucomicrobiia bacterium | reverse complement strand
GACAATCAGAGGATGCCGAACGTTACCGTCTGCAGTTCCAGAGACTGGAGGCCATGGACCGTGATCAGCTGGTCTTGGAAAACCATAGCGATGAAAATCTGAGTGGCCTGGAGGATGTACGAAAAACCACTGCCAAAACGCTATTTGGAGCAGCCCAGATTCATCAAGCCAACGGATCCTTCCCTCAGGCCTCGAAACTTTTCTTTGCGGCGGCAAGCTACGACAGTGACAGCATTGCTTTTCGCACATCTCTTGAATCCCTTCACGTCCGTAGTGGGGATGTCACAGCTGGTGTGGATGTTTTCCAAAGACTACAGAGCGAGGATCCCAGCAACCCCTTGAATCACCTTTTTCTGGGACGACTCCAGACCCGACTCAAGAAAGCGGATCAGGCGGCAAAACATTACAAGGAAGTCCAAAGACTTGCACCAGGATGGGCCGAGGGCTACAGAGCCTTGGCAGAGCTTTACCTGATCACCCAACGAGATACTGAAAGCACCATCGCACTGATCAGGAGAGCGGTTTCCATGGAAGCAAACGGGGCAAACTACTACCTTCTCGCCATTGCCCTCCAGAGAAAAGGTAACATCGCCGAAGCAAAGGAAGCCGTGCAGAAAGCCATCCGTTTCAGGCCCCAGGAGGCACGCTTTCAAAAACTTCTCAAAAAACTTCAACAACTCAATACCAGTCCAGAGACCCCCTGAACCGTTTCCATGTCTTGCCGAGTCCACAGCATAATGGGCCCCTGCCTCGGAGTCCTTTTCCACCTACTGCCTTGTTCCATGATATTGAATGCGGCAACACTGAGTCCCATTCAATTCGAAGATGTAACTGACACCACTGGTATTACCTTCGTACATTCGGACGGCAGTTCAGGCGAACGCTATATCGTGGAAACCGTGGCCTCTGGTTTGGCCACCTTCGATTACGATGGGGATGGCAACATTGATATCCTCTTTCTCAACGGAGCCCCTCTTCCAGGAAAAACAGACGCCTCGACTGTCCGTGGATGCGCGCTGTATCGCAATGAAGGACATTGGCGATTCAGGGATGTCTCAGCAGCATCCGGCTTGGTGGACGACAATTATCACCTTGGGGTATGCGTGGGAGACTACGACAACGATGGGGACCCGGATATATTCATGAACAATTTCGGCCCGAACACCCTTTACCGCAACAATGGTGATGCCACCTTTACCGACATCACCAAGGCTGCCGGTTTGGAAGGAGGCAATACGGTCGGGGCGGGAGCCTGTTTTTTTGATATGGAGGGAGATGGGGACCTGGATTTATTCGCTGCAAATTACGTCGCATTCACTTTCGAGACCCATCATACTTCGCAAATGAACGGGTTTCCTGCATACGTGGGACCGCTGAACTACCCTCCCACCTCGAATTACCTGTACCGCAATGAAGGGGACGGCTCTTTCAAGGACATTTCCAAGGAATCCGGAATTGCTGACCTAAAGGGGGCTGGAATGGGAGTGATCGCTGCAGACCTGGACAACGACTTCGACCAGGATATCGTGGTGGGGAATGACCTTCGACCGGATTTCATGCTCCAGAACAATGGAAAAGGACAATTCAAGGATGTCGGAGCCATGATGGGTCTTGCCTATGATGCCTTTGGTAATGTTCAAGGTTCCATGGGTGTGGAATGCAGCGATTGGGATCACGACGGTTGGCTGGATATCTACATCACTCCCTACCAACGCCAACTGAACACCCTGTATCAAAACCAACAAGGTCGTTACTTCGAGGACGTGGCAAGACAAACCTCAGCCGCATCTGACTCCTATGCAGATGTCAAATGGGGCGTTGGCATGGTCGACTTTGACAATGACAGCCATCGGGATATTTTCGTGGCC
>JAAZXX010000831.1 GCA_014239995.1 Verrucomicrobiia bacterium | reverse complement strand
CCGCAGGTCGACAGGGTATTGGCCGATCCCGGAAAGTATCATCCCGAGTACGACCCGGAGGTGGGCTATGAGGTCGCCGGCATGATCTGGTTTCAAGGCTACAGCGACAAGGACAACCCCGCCTATGGCGAGCTTCTGGCGCAGTTGATCAGGGACTTCCGCAAGAAGGTCAAGACACCCGAACTACCCGTGGTTTGCGGAACCCTCGGAATGGCCTCCTTCAAGCATGCCGCCTTCATGGAGAATGCGAACAAGGGGATGTTGCAGGCCGCAAAAATGCCGGACCTCGCGGAAAAGGTGGACGTGGTCAATACCGCCCCGTACTTCCCTCTTGAGTTCAATTTGCTCAAGCAGGTCAGACAAAAGGAAGATGATTCGCCCGAATACTTGGAGGCCGTAGCTTCCGCCAGAGGTAAAAGCAATGGGGGCTTCCATTACCACGGGAGCGCCAAGTGCTTCCTCCTGATGGGTGATGCCATGGGACGCAGCATGGCCAACCTGATGGCAGGCGGCAATCCCACCCTTCACACCGAACCGCAACGGTGAGAGACAAAAGCACCCATGCGTCGATGCACGTCTCTGAAGATGGCCAGTATCTTGATTAACGCTTTTTTTCGGTGGACAGGCCGAATCCTGCTTGTTTTCAGGGGTTGACTCCCCTGCTCCTGCGGGTTCATTCCAGCTACCTCCATCAAAGTTTCAATTGATTATCAGTAGTTTATGGGATTGATCAGAATTTCCTAGCAGTCGTCATTTCCGTGGACTGAAATCCATGTTTGCGATTAAATTGTCACGCTGTGAAAACGCACACTGGGCCTATTGTTGGTTGCCACTTTTCAAACTCAAGTCCTGCTCAACTTCCGACTTCAATATTTTCAGTTTTTCGTCCTTGGGCTTCAGTTCGAGCCCCTTCTTTGCCAAAGCCAGCGCCTTTTCGGGCCGTCCATTGCCAAGGCAGGCTTCGGCGGTCTTGCGAAGTAACCAGACCTTACCTGGACTCAGTTCGATCTCGAGCTCCATGAAGCGGAGGCCGTCGTCGACTTGACCGTCCTTGATGAGCTGTTCAGCGAGGGCCATCGTGGTACCTCCCCAGGTCGCCTTTTTTCCTTTCTCCATGAACCATTCGACAGCCACCTCAACGCCCTGCTGCTTCACCATGGAATACATCCGCTGGTCCTGGCTGACGTGGGCCTTGGCGGGCATTCGGAAGGGTTGGCCGGTGACGACGTGGATCAACTCGGTGCTGAGATTCACCACAGCTCTCCAGACATCCCCACTTCCAAAGGAGTCGCCTTGGTTGCAGAGCACGATGACAAAGGCATCGTCCTCGACGAGGCGGTTTTCCATCGCTCGGAAACCGTTGATCGCACCGCCGTGATTGATCACCTTGGTGCGGTGTTTCGTAACCGGGTGAGTCCGGGCGTAGATTTGCCAACCGTAACCGTATCGACTCTGGGGCCGCCCGCCCGCTGCCTTTACCTCGGGAACATCCCGGTTCGGGGTAAACATAAGATCGCGGTATTTCTGTTTCAGTAATTGGTCACTGTAAAGGGCCCGGTCCCAGAGGAACATATCCACCACCGTGGAATAGAGAGCACCGGACGCACCGGGTGAGGAATCCATATCCATGTAATCCGCTCGGGTATAGCCAAACGGACCGCGGGTGTAGCCGCTCGCTCGTTTCTCGATCACGTATTCGTTGCGGTCATAACCGCTGTTCTTCATCTTGAGCGGATCTAAGATACGTTTCTGAAGATTCTGCTCGAACGTCTTGCGGGTCACTTTCTCAATAATCCGACCGAGAATCACATAGCCGGCATTGCTGTAGGAATAAATCGTGCCCGGTTCATGAGCCAGGTCGCCACTGCAA
>JAAZXX010000830.1 GCA_014239995.1 Verrucomicrobiia bacterium | reverse complement strand
CTGTCGAAGAGGGAATCGTCCATGGTGGCGGCGTGGCACTGCTACGCACGCTTCCAGCCGTCGATAAATGCGAAGGCGACAACGATGATGAAGCCATTGGTATCAGCATCGTCAAGCGCGCCGTTGAAGAACCACTGCGCGCCCTGTCCGCTAATGCCGGAGAAGAGGGATCCCTGATTGTTCAGGAAGTCAAGCGTGTGAAAGGCAACAATGGCTACAACGTGGCCACCGGTGTCTACACCGACCTGGTGAAAGCTGGCGTCGTGGACCCCAAGAAGGTAACCCGCACCGCCCTGCAGAATGCGGGCTCGATTGCCGGTCTCCTGCTGACCACCGAAGCACTGATCACTGAGATTCCTGAGAAGGAACCACCCGCACCTGCAGGTGGTGGCCATCACGGACCTGGCATGGATTACTGATCCAACCAGTTTATCCTGTTATCAATCAATCACGGAGGCCGACTATTGTCGGCCTCTCTTTTTTTGATCACGCAAGGTCAATCGCAATGCATTACCAATCACCACGAGGTCCGAAGCCCCCATGGCCGCGGCACAGAGAAGTGGGTTCATGAATCCGAAGATCGCCAGTGGAATGGCCGCAGCGTTATAGAAAAAAGCCCAGAAGAGATTCTGTTTGATCGTGGAAAGTGTTGCTCGTGCCAAACCAAGAGCCTCCGGAATGGCCTCGATATCTGCTTTCAACAAAACCATATCCGAGGATTCCCTCGCCATGTCTGAAGCTCTCGAGACAGCGATCCCCAGATCTGCTTGTTCCAGGGCTGGAGCATCGTTGATCCCATCACCGACAAAAGCAACCCGCTCCCCTTCCTGCTGCCATTGTTGAATCATACGTGCTTTTCGCTCTGGAGAAACCTCGGCATACACGGCAGCAACTGGCAGTCCAAGCTCACGGGCGATGGCTTCACCAGTGACACGATGATCGCCTGTAATCATCTGGACAGCCCATCCCTCAGAACGCAGACCGGCCAACACCTGCCGGGCATGCGGTTTAAGTGTGTCCTTGAGAGCGACTGCGGCCAACAACTGCTGATCGCAGGCAAAACCGAGGACTGTGGCACCGTTCTGCATCCACCTCTCCTGGAACTCGGCGACACCATCCAGGCATATACCGGATTGACGCAGCCAAGCCAGGGAGCCAAGCATGTACATTTCGTCCCTGCCATGGGCCATTCTCTGGGCACGAATCCCTCTCCCTGAACACTCCTCCCATGCCGTCCATTGAACCTCTGATAAGGGAGGAGTGCTGTCCTCCATGGAGGCAAGTGCTCTACTGAGCGGATGCATGGATCCAGAGGCGATCGAGGCCACCATTCCACTGAGTGCCTGCGCATCCAGACCGTCCTTGAGACATTCAAAGGAAACCAACTCGGGTCTTCCCTGGGTCAATGTGCCGGTCTTATCAAAGGCAAGGGTGGTGATTTTACCGCTTTTCTCCAGTGCTTGACCATCACGTATCAAGATCCCCCTGGAGGCTGCGACATTGGTGCCAGCCATGATGGCCACTGGAGTGGCCAGGCCCATGGCACAGGGACACGCCACAATCAACACAGAAACCGCGTGCATGATGGCAGCACCAAAGAGCGAACCAGATCGATGAGGGGACCAAAGGTAAGGCGAGAAGAAGTCGCTCATCCCCTGCATGACCTGCGGAAACATGATCCAACTCACCAGGGTCATCATGGAAACCAAGACCACGAGAGGCACAAAAATGGCACTGACCTGATCTCCAAGGCGCTGAATGCTCGCACCACTGCATTGTGCCTGCTCCACGACCTTGATGATCCTGGCAAGAGCCGTTGCTTCCCCCAATGCGGTAACGCGCAAAACCATCCTGCCTTGCCTGTTAGAGG
>JAAZXX010000082.1 GCA_014239995.1 Verrucomicrobiia bacterium | reverse complement strand
GCCAAGCGATATGATTTGGGACGCGTGGGACGCTACAAGATATCCCAAAAACTCAATCTTGATGCCAAAAATGAATCACGGGTCCTAGAGAAGGGAGATCTCGTTGCAGCCACGAAATACCTTCTTACCCTCAAAAAAGGCGAGGGGACTTTGGATGATATTGATCATCTCGGTAGCCGACGTGTGCGTACTGTAGGTGAGTTGCTTGCGAACCAATGTCGTGTTGGCCTGGCTCGTACGGAGCGGCTTGTCAAAGAGCGCATGACTCTTTTTGATCAAGGCCTGGATACGATGACTCCCCAGAAGTTGATCAACCCCAAGGCTCTCTCCGCAGTCATCCGGGACTTTTTTGGCCGCAGTCAACTTTCCCAGTTCATGGACCAGATTAACCCGCTTGCCGAATTGACGCACAAGCGTCGACTTTCTGCTCTTGGTCCTGGCGGTCTGAGCCGTGACCGTGCCGGGTTTGAGGTGCGTGACGTGCATCCATCCCATTATGGCCGGATATGCCCCATTGAGACTCCTGAGGGACCAAATATTGGTTTGATTGCTTCCTTGGCAACCTTTGCGCGTGTCAACGACTTTGGTTTTATTGAGACTCCTTATCGTAAGGTGGTGGACGGTCGGGTGAGTAGTCACCTCGACTATCTGACAGCTGATCGCGAAGAACAGTTCATCGTTGCACAGGCAAACGCACCCATTGATGAAAACGGCAAATTCCTCAACGAACGCGTCATGTGTCGCTGCAAGGGCGATTTTATCGATGTACCTCCCAAGCGAGTCGACTACATGGATGTCTCTCCCAAACAGCTTGTTTCCGTTGCGGCAGGATTAATCCCCTTTCTTGAGCATGATGATGCCAATCGGGCATTGATGGGGTCCAACATGCAGCGGCAAGCGGTACCCTTGCTTGTAACCGAGGCTCCTTTAGTGGCTACCGGACTGGAATCCAAAGTGGCTCGGGATTCCCGTGCGGTCACCGTCGCGGAGGTTCCAGGGGTTGTAGCTTCCGTTTCAGGGAGTAGTATTATCATTACAAAAGATGGCACGCTGCCCGAAGGTAAAAAGAAGATAAAGCACGATCCGTCAAATGATGTTTATCTTTATCGTCTTCGCAAGTTCATGAGGTCCAATGCCGCCACTTGTATCAACCAGAAGGCCCTGGTATCTAACGGCCAGAAAATCAAAAAGGGGGATGTGATTGCAGACGGCCCCTCGACTGAAAATGGTGAACTCGCATTAGGCAAAAACGTGTTATGCGCCTTCATGCCATGGAACGGTTACAACTTTGAGGATGCTATCCTCATCAGTCAGCGGATCGTCAAGGACGATGTATACACCTCCATCCATATCGATGAGTTTGAAGTCAGCGCGCGCGATACCAAGCTGGGGCCTGAAGAAATTACCCGTGACATCCCCAATCTTGGAGAGGATGCACTCAAGAATCTGGGCCTTGATGGTGTGATTCGTGTGGGTGCGGAAGTTAAGCCAGGTGACATATTGGTGGGAAAAATAACACCCAAAAGCGAGACAGAGTTGGCACCTGAAGAGCGTCTGCTCAGGGCCATCTTTGGTGAAAAGGCTGCAGACGTTAAGGACACCTCACTGAAGGTGCCCTCGGGAACCTATGGGATTGTAATGGATGTAAAGGTCTCCTCCAAGAAGGAGTCTGAACGATCTAACAAGGTTTCTTCGTCGGAGGCAAAGAAACATGCCAAGCAGGTCGAAGACGAGCACAAGACCAAACTGGACGATCTGCGTGAACAGCTGACTGAATCTCTCAGCAACATCCTCCTGGGTGAAAAGATACCTTTGGACGTGGTGAACTCAGAAACCGGCGAAATCATCATTCCAGCCAATCGCAAGATCACCAAAACGCTCCTTCGTAAGCTTGCCAGTGTGTATGACCGCATTGAGATTGACCCATCACCCATCCGCAACAAGATCAACGAAATCATCAGTGCCTACAAAAAACGTTTTGATGATCTTCAGATGCAGCACGACGAGGAAATGGAACGTGTGGAATCTGGTGACGATCTGGAAACGGGTATCATCAAATCTGTCAAAGTTTTCATCGCCTCAAAGCGTAAGTTATCCGTTGGTGACAAAATGGCAGGTCGACATGGAAACAAGGGTGTTGTAGCCAAGATTGTTGCCGAGGAGGATATGCCCTTTCTGGCCAATGGAACCCCAGTTGATATTGTGTTGAATCCCCTCGGCGTTCCATCGCGAATGAATGTGGGACAGTTGCTGGAGACCCATCTTGGGTGGGCCGCCAAGGTTCTCGGAATCAAATTTGCGACACCTGTTTTTGATGGAATCAAGGAGTCTGAGGTGCGCGGTTATCTCAAGGATGCTGACTTGCCAGACCATGCCAAAATTCACCTTTACGATGGACGTACAGGGGAGCGGTTTGACCAAGAAATTGTGGTTGGGTTCATCTATATGCTGAAGCTGGGCCACTTGGTTGCCGATAAAATCCATGCTCGAGCCGTCGGACCTTACTCCTTGGTTACGCAGCAACCTCTTGGCGGGAAGGCCCAGTATGGTGGACAGCGTTTTGGGGAAATGGAGGTCTGGGCCATGGAAGCCTATGGTGCTGCCTATGCGCTGCAGGAACTTCTGACCGTGAAGTCGGACGATGTCCAGGGTCGCACCCGTATCTACGAGAGTATCGTTAAAGGAGACAACTCGCTTGACGCCGGAGTACCTGAATCGTTCAACGTGCTTGTCAAGGAAATCCAGTCACTTGGTATGGACGTGAATGTGGGATACGAACCTGAGGAAGTGGACCCTGATGCTGAACCCAGATCGGTACCATCGAGTCTCTCGGCAATGGGATAGTCGGCCATTGGAACTGAATGCAAACAATTGATCTCTAAAACACCCATGATCGAAAGCAGAAATAGCACACGCGAATTATTCGGGCTGGACAAAGTCAACTTGGTGGACCACATCAGTATCGCCGTTGCCTCACCTGAATCCATCCGTTCCTGGTCCAAAGGCGAAGTCAAGAACCCGGAAACTATCAATTACCGGACCTTCAAACCTGAAAAGGGAGGCCTGTTTTGCGAGCGCATCTTTGGCCCGGTGAAGGATTGGGAATGTTCCTGCGGTAAATACAAACGGATCAAACATCGAGGTGTGGTTTGTGACCGGTGTGGGGTGGAAGTGACCCTCTCCCGTGTTCGGCGTGAACGTATGGGGCATATCGAACTGGCAGTCCCAGTTTCCCATATTTGGTTTTTCAAATGCATGCCATCACGCATAGGTCTCATCCTTGACATGACCGCTCGAGAGCTTGAGCGTGTCGTTTATTATGAGGATTACCTGGTGATTGAACCCGGAACAACACCTCTCAAAAAACACCAGTTACTCAGTGAAATGGAGTACCGTGAGGCGCGCGAAACCTACGGGGTGGAAGCTTTTGAAGCAGAAATGGGAGCTGGTGCTGTACGGCGTGCACTGGAATCCGTTGAGTTGAACTCCAAGGTTGAAGAGCTTCAGGTGGCCATGACCGAGACCCGGAGCAAGCAGATTCGCAAGAAACTCGCAAAGCGGATCAAATTATATCAGGGTTTTGTCGCCAGCAAAACCCGACCTGAGTGGATGATTCTAGTGGTGTTGCCCGTGATCCCGCCGGATTTGCGTCCCTTGGTCCCCTTGGAGGGCGGTCGTTTTGCCACTTCCGATCTGAATGATCTTTATCGGCGAGTTATCAATCGTAATAACCGCCTGAAAAACCTGCTTCAGCTCAAGACCCCTGAAGTCATCATCCGCAACGAGAAGCGCATGCTTCAAGAGGCGGTGGACGCACTTTTTGACAATGGTCGTCACGGTCGTGCCGTGACAGGGGCGGGTAACCGTCCCCTGAAATCCCTTAGCGATATGCTGAAGGGTAAAAGTGGTCGATTCCGTCAAAACCTTCTTGGTAAGCGTGTGGACTACTCGGGACGATCAGTGATTGTCATTGGTCCCGAGCTTAAACTTAACCAGTGCGGACTTCCAAAGAAGATGGCCCTTGTTTTGTTCGAGCCTTTCATCATTCGCCGACTGAAGGAACTTGGTTATGTCCACACGGTACGCTCGGCCAAGAAGATGATCGAACGCCAATCTCCAGAGGTGTGGGATATCCTGGAAGAAGTCACCATGGGGCATCCGGTGCTGCTTAACCGTGCTCCGACTCTGCATCGACTTTCGATTCAGGCCTTTGAGCCAGTGTTGATTGAAGGAGAAGCCATTCGGGTTCATCCCCTTGTCTGCACCGCTTATAATGCGGATTTCGATGGTGACCAAATGGCCGTGCACGTCCCACTTTCTGTTGAAGCTCAAATGGAGGCTCGCCTTCTCATGATGGCTCCTAATAATATCTTCAGCCCTTCAAGTGGTAAACCCATCATGACACCAACCCAGGATATTACCTTGGGTTGCTACTACTTGACCGCTGAACCCAGGAAAGCCAAGAAAAAGAACAAGCGTCTGAATTTTTTCGGCACCAAAGCCGAGGTCATATTTGCGTTCGATGACGGTGAGCTGAAGACGCATTCCAGAATCAATCTTCTGAATCCCGATCATGGCAAGGATACGGTATACGGGGACAAAGAAAAGAAGGTCATTGAGACCACGGTGGGGCGTGTCGTTTTCAGTGAAATATGGCCCCAGGAGTTGGGCTATCCTAACCGTGCCATCGGTAAAGGCCAGATCGGTGATTTGATTTGGAATTGCTACAAAGTCTGTGGTCATGAGGAAACCGTGGTCACTCTGGATAAACTCAAGGAGCTCGGATTCCGTGAGGCCACCAAGGCCGGTGTTTCCATCGGGATCGACGACATGATCATTCCTATCGAGAAAAACCAGGAAATTGATGTGGCACAGGATCAGATCTCCGAAGTAGAAAACCAGTATCGTCGTGGTGTGATTACTCCAGGGGAACGCTATAACAAGATCATTGATATCTGGACGCACTGCACGGACCAGATTTCCAACGTCATGTTACGCACGCTTCAGGCAAATCAGAACAAGGATGAGTTTAATCCTGTTTACCTGATGGTAGATTCCGGGGCTCGTGGTAACCGGCAGCAGGTGCGTCAGCTAGCTGGTATACGTGGTTTGATGGCCAAGCCATCTGGCGATATCATCGAGAAACCCATTCTCTCCAATTTCCGTGAAGGTTTGACTGTGCTGGAATACTTCATTTCCACTCACGGTGCTCGCAAGGGACTCGCTGATACGGCTTTGAAGACCGCTGATTCTGGTTACATGACGCGTAAACTGGTGGATGTTGCACAGGACGTGATCGTAAGGGAGGAGGATTGTGAAACCTCCAACGGGATTCTGGTTTCAGCAATCTACGAGGGAGAGGACGAAGTGGTTAAGCTTAGCGAGCGGCTTGTTGGTCGAGTCTCCTGTGAAGATATCGTCGATCCTGGTGACGTCAAGAATGTGATTGTCCAGGCCAACGATGAGATTGATGAAGTCACGGCCAAAGCCGTTGATTCTGCAGGTATCGAAAGGGTCAAGATTCGTTCTGTTTTAACTTGCGAATCCAACGTGGGGCTGTGCGCCAAATGTTACGGACGCAACCTCGCGACTGGTAAGCAGGTCAAGGAAGGCGAAGCTGTTGGTATCATCGCCGCTCAATCGATTGGTGAGCCGGGCACTCAATTGACAATGCGTACCTTTCACATCGGTGGAACAGCATCACAGATCTTTAAACAACCGCAAATTAAATCCAAACACGAAGCCAAGGTGGTCTACAGCGAATTGCGCTGTGTGGAATTGGAGGACGGAAACAACATCGTTCTAAACAAAAATGGTAGCCTCCTGCTTCTTGATGAAGATGGTCGGGAGATTGAAAACCATAGCATTATCATCGGATCCGTCATCCTTGTGCCTGACGGCGGTAAGGTCAAAAAGGGACAGACCTTTGTCCAGTGGGATCCTTACAACGTACCTATTCTTTCGGAAAAGGCTGGCGTGGTGAAATTTCACGATATCATTGAGGGGGTCACCATGAAGCAGGAGGTGGACGAAGCCACAGGGCAAGAGGCAATGGTGATTATCGATCACAAGGAGGATCTACACCCTCAGATCATGATCCTGAAGTCCAAAAATGGTGAAGTGCTGGCGAATTATCCGATTCCTTCAGGCGCTCACATTGTGGTCAACGAGGGCAATCGCATACCAGCGGGGGCCTTGATGGCAAAAACGCCGCGCAAGACAAGTAAGACCAAGGATATCACCGGTGGTCTGCCTCGTGTTGCGGAACTCTTCGAGGCCCGCCGTCCAAAGGATGCGTCTGAAATTGCCAAGATGGACGGTATTGTTGATTTCGGTCCCAGTGTGCGCGGTAAACGTTGCATCATGATCCGGGACGCCAATTCGGGTGCGGAAGAGGAACATCTTATCCCCATCGCCAAGCATGTGATTGTGTTCAAGGGCGATCACGTCAAAAAGGGGCAACAATTGACGGAAGGTCCCATTGTGCCCCATGAAATCCTCGAAGTGTGTGGTCCGCAGGAACTGCAGGAGCATCTCGTGAATGAGGTTCAAGAGGTCTACCGCCTTCAGGGCGTGACGATCAATGATAAACACATTGAAATCATTGTTCGCCAAATGTTGCGCAAAGTACGTGTCACTGAGCCTGGGGATACCATCTTTCTCTGGGGTGAGCAGGTTGAGCGTACGATTTTCGAGCGTGAAAACCGCCGTGTTGAGGATATGGGGGGACAACCTGCCGATGCCTCACCGGTGCTCCTAGGCATCACCAAGGCATCTCTTGAGACGGAAAGCTTCCTCAGTGCCGCTTCATTTCAGGATACGACACGGGTGCTGACTGACGCCGCGACGATGGGTAAAGTGGATTACCTCCGAGGATTCAAGGAAAACGTCATCATGGGGCATATCATTCCTGCAGGAACCGGTTATCCCAAGCATCGGAATATCAAAGTTGCCCCTTTAGTGGAACCCATTGAAATAGAGGAGGAATCGACTCCTGAATTAGAGGAACCGGTTGCTGGATAGATCTGTCAAATGACTTAAAAAAATATTTCAAATTATCTCTTGCATGGAGAAAGGCCCTTGCTAATATGCGCGCTCCATTTCTCAGGGAGCAAAACCTGGCCCGTTTGGAATTTACACAAAATCGCAAATGCCAACCATTAATCAACTAGTCCGTAAGGGACGTAAAAAGGTTAAAGTCAAGTCGACTTCGCCGGCTTTGGAGAATTGCCCCTTTCGCCGAGGCGTGTGTGTGCAGGTGATGACCCGCACACCCAAGAAGCCAAACTCCGCAATGCGTAAGGTTGCCAAAGTGCGCCTGACAAATGGATATGAGGTCATCGCATACATCCCGGACGAGGGTCACAACCTGCAGGAACACAGTATCGTACTGATTCGTGGTGGTCGTGTGAAAGATCTTCCGGGCGTGCGATACCATGTGGTGCGTGGAACGCTTGATGCCAATGGTGTCGAAAAACGCCGTGTGAGCCGATCCAAATACGGCGTTAAACGTCCGAAAGAGCAGAAAAAAAGCTAAGAATTTACTGAATTGATCCTATGTCAAGACGTCGCAGAGCAGTGAAGCGCAAAATTGTTGCTGACCCTAAATATGGCAGCAGCCTGGTGGCTCGTCTCGTGAGCATTCTCATGGTGCAAGGCAAAAAGAGCATTGCCCAGAAAGTGGTCTATGGGGCCATGGACACGCTGGGGGAAAAAAATCCGGCGGCCAGCCCGCTTGATCTACTACAACGTGCAGTCGACAACGCCAAGCCTCGCTTGGAGGTGAAGCCACGTCGTGTCGGGGGCGCAACCTACCAGGTGCCGATGGAAGTGACAACAGACCGTCAAAACGCCCTGGCAATTCGATGGATCGTTAAATTTGCAAGCGCCCGGAAGGGTGTTCCCATGGCGGACGCACTGGCAAACGAAATTATGGATGCTTACCAAGGTCAGGGCTCATCCATACGTCGTCGAGATGAAGTCCATAAGATGGCACAGGCAAACAAGGCGTTTGCACATTTTCGTTGGTAAAAACAAAAACAGGTTGGCCCCTGCGTGGTTCGTTGAACACTAAGGGGCTTTTTTATTCCCTAATGGTCACAGATTGAATGAGCATACTGGCTCAAGAACAAAGATCAGCGTTGAATTCGCATGACCGCGAATACTCGCTCGAGCGTACGCGCAATATTGGTATTGCCGCGCACATTGACGCGGGCAAAACAACGACGACTGAGCGCATCTTGTTCTACACTGGTTTGATTCATAAGATGGGTGAAGTCCACGATGGGGATACTGTTACCGACTGGATGTCTCAGGAAAAGGAAAGGGGAATTACCATCACCTCGGCGGCCATCACATGCTTTTGGAAGCAGGTTGATGATGGTCTCGTCAAATCTTTTCCTGACATTCCTCACCGGATCAACATCATCGACACGCCTGGACATGTTGATTTTACCGCTGAGGTCGAGCGTTCCATGCGTGTTCTGGATGGAGCCGTTGCCGTGTTTTGTGGTGTGGCAGGTGTTCAACCACAATCAGAAACGGTTTGGCGCCAAGCTACCAAATACAGCGTCCCACGTATTGCGTTCGTCAACAAGATGGATCGTACGGGTGCAGACTTTGATAACGCGCTTAACGACATGCGCACCAAATTAGGTGCCTATGCTTACGCCATTGCTCTACCGCTCGGTGCTGAAGATCAACTGAAGGGAATCATCGATGTGGTCAGTCAAAAGGCCGTTGTTTACGACGAGAGTGACCCGACTGGTTTGGAGTATTTAGTTGTCGACCTGCCAGAAGATGAGGTGCCACGGGCTCGAAAAGCCCTTCAGGACCTGGTAGAAGCGGTCGCCGACAAGGATAATGAAGTCATGGAACTCCTCTTGGAGGAAAAACCGGTGGGCGTGGCAGTGCTTAAAGCTGCCATTCGTCGATTGACCTGCGCCCTCGAGCTGGTCCCCGTTCTCGGAGGTTCGGCTTTCAAGAACAAAGGGGTTCACGCGGTGGTCGATGCCGTGATTGACTATCTCCCTTCACCCGTAGACGTTCCACCCGCTATTGGAAACGACTTGGATGAGGACCAGGAAATTGAAATTAAAGCCGACGATAACGGCAAATTCTGTGGCCTTGCATTCAAACTCTGGACAGATCCTTTTGTAGGTAAACTCGTCTTTATGCGCGTTTATCGTGGCACACTCCGCAAGGGGGATTCCTTGCTTAACACACGCACCGGAAAGCGCGATCGGGCAAGTCGACTTTTAATGATCCAAGCCGATAAACGCACCGACTGCGAGGCTGTTTATTCAGGTGATATCGTGGCAATCGTTGGTGTCAGGAACATCACCACAGGCGACACCATATGCGATAAAGACACCGAAATCAGCCTCGAACCTCCAACCTTTCCTGAGCCTGTTATCTCGATGGCCATTGAGCCAAAAACCAAACTCGATCGCGAAAAGATGTCTGAAGGACTCCAACGCTTATCAGAGGAAGATCCGACTTTCCGCTGTTTCACCAACGAAGAAACGGGTCAACTGATCATCGCTGGTATGGGGGAGTTGCATCTGGAGATCATTCGAGACCGTCTGCTGCGTGAGTTCAAGGTGGATGCTAACGCAGGTGCTCCCCAGATTGCTTACCGAGAAACCATCACCAAGGAGGCCAGTGGCGAAGGTAAATTTATTCGTCAGTCCGGAGGTCGTGGTCAATACGGTCATGCGATCATTCATATGCAGCCCGCTGAGCGAGGTAAGGGAATCAATGTAGAGAGCAAGATTATTGGCGGTGTTATCCCCAAGGAATACATCCCATCGGTCATTTCTGGTATCCAGGAGTCCATCGCTGGTGGTGTGCTGGCCAATTACCCGATGGTCGATATCTCTGTGCAGATTGTAGATGGAAGTTTTCACGAAGTGGATTCCAATGAACTCGCTTTCAAAATGGCAGGCATCTTCGCTTTCAAGGAAGCCGCTAAAAAAGCATCCATGATATTGCTGGAGCCCGTCATGAAGGTGGAGGTGACAACACCTGATGAATACCAAGGTGACATCCTGGGTGACCTGAATCGCCGCAGAGGCAAAATTGCAAGTATTGATTCCAAGCCGCAGGTAACCATTTTAAATTCAGAGGTGCCTTTAGCGGAGATGTTCGGATACGCCACGGCGGTCCGTTCCTTGTCAAAGGGGCGTGCCTCCTACTCGATGGAACCCGATAAATTCGAACCAGTACCCACTCAAATCGTAAATAATATTTTAGAATCTATGGATGTCAAAAGTACAATTACAGCTTGTCGTAAACTTGGTGTTAAAATTTATAAAATTAAATCTAAATCTTACAAGATATTT
>JAAZXX010000829.1:370-1882 GCA_014239995.1 Verrucomicrobiia bacterium | reverse complement strand
AAAAGCCTCCTTTGAGGGCACATAGTCGTAAAGGAACGGCGTATATACCGAGCCGAGATGCATGTTCTTTGGTAGTTCGAGTTCCTGATGAGGCACACCAAGCCGCATTTGATCTTCACCGGTTACTGAGACAGACATCAGATACGAACCATCTTTTGAGATGTAGAACAGCTTGTGTCCATCAGGATGCCACATCGGACGTTTTCCTCCATGCTCACTGTTGATGGAGTATCGCTTGGAAAAATCGGGGAAGTTCGTGATGTAGATCTGGTCATCGCGCCTCTGTTCCCCGGAAACAAATGCCATCCAACGGTCGTCATGAGAGAGTTTGGGATTCCAGACGTCATCAAATTCCTCAGGAAATGGAATCAATTCCCGATCCTCCTGATCCATCTCAAGGTAGGAAAAATGTCCCCACCTGGGATGACCATGCATCAATACATACTTCCCTGTTCGCGAGACTTCTGCCACAACGCCTGGAGCTAATGCTCGGGAGGGTATCCCTCCATCGAGTGCATCAATATATGTGTTGAAGCCACTTGGGTTTTGTCGTGCATAGGTCACATGCCCATCGTTGAGCCAGAAGGGCGAGAACAAATGAAAGATATCGCGAGTCCATGTCAATCGGGAACTGATTCCAGACACAAGATCGTGCGTCCAAACATCACTCGAACCTGCGGATTCTCTGGACTGAAACACCAGCTTGTCTCCAGTTGAATTAGGCCTGAATCCGTTGATGGCCTGACGTGGAATATCTCCCGGGATCACAGGACTATGCGTTCCCTGTGTATCCAACCAAACCAGATTCATCGGTGCCTTGTCAGGTTCAGAAGCCCCAATAAGCATCATACCATCATTGGATACGGTCACGACACTGCCATATTCATGACTCACCCGAAAGGGTTCACTGGTGCGTTCCAAGCTCTCCAGGTCAAATTCAAATGCCCACACACCCGCTTCCTCTCCATCCTGGCGCCCATAGACAATGTGGCCGGTGCTCGAGTAAACAGGTGTCTTTAAAACAGATCCCCGGATTTGAAGGAGTTCCTTTCTTCCGGCGGTTTCAGACCAGTGAAGAATGGTGTCAATCGATTTGTAGCGCCGGTGCAGAATGAAAATAAGCCCCTTGTTATCAGGAAGTCCGCTCGCTTCGTGGAAATTATCATCCTTATCGGTAACGGGCACCTTTAACTTTGGATCTGTCTTCACATTCCAATACACCTCATAGATGCCTTCATCTCCCGTGTTGAAGAGGAGTTTTCCATCTTCAACCCATTGTCCTCCTCCATGATTCGGGGGACGGACCATCGGCAGATCACAGATAAAAACGCGGGACTCATCATCGATCCAGTGAACATACAGTTTACTGCCCTCGAGGTAGGCAAGCATCCGGTTATCCGGTGCCCAGAAGGGCTCCTGAACGCGTCTTGAGGTCAGTAAAACGGGGGCAACATACCGTTTCATGTCATGCACCCACAGACCCGATTGATCACGATATGCCAACTTGGATCC
>JAAZXX010000829.1:0-360 GCA_014239995.1 Verrucomicrobiia bacterium | reverse complement strand
TCAGGTGAAAGAACCATGAAATCAATCATACGGTGCGCCACAGCTAATCCCTTCAGATCACTCTCGGTTGGAGGGGGCAGAAAAAGAGGAATCTTGTGTGCTTCCTGCTCACTGAACCTATCTGGCTGTAGCTGTTGGTTGGTTCTTGTACCGATACCGACCATAAACCAGGTGGCGACCACACAGAGTAAGCAAAGGGGCACCGTGACTTTCCAGTTAAGCGCCGTGATCGAGGCTGGTCCAGGTTTCGACGCCAGGCCGCTTACCGGATTGCTCCTACCATCTAGAAAATCTCGAAGAATATTATCAAGATCAATGCGCGCGGAGACAATAGAAGGCAACCTTCTCTTCAGGTCTCGG
>JAAZXX010000828.1:247-1886 GCA_014239995.1 Verrucomicrobiia bacterium | reverse complement strand
AAAATATCGTGAAGGGGCTTGGAAATACTTTCACGGTCCAATTGCCACGTCGATCGTGCCATGGCCGGGGGCTTGGTGTCGGAAGATGCAACCACGGTTTCGACGGAAAACCAGGCATCCGGCCCATGGACCCCTCCTCCAGAAAGATCTGAGTGGAGGGTATCCTTGATCTCCACATAAGCCTGATGTCCCTGCCACATGTCGAGATCAAAGGTCATCCACTTGGATGTGTCGCTGTCGAGATTCTTTTTCAGCCCACCGTAAATCGGTGCTCGAATCAGGTTGAAATTATCCACCACCACATTAACACGTGATTTTTTGCCAGCGGATAAAACGTGCAGATAACGGTGTGGAATTGCAAAGGTGGGAGAACGCAGGGAACCCTGAAGGTGGACTGACCATTTAGCTGAATCAATCGCTGTTCTGGTAGCGAGGACGGTCCTGTTTTCTCCTGAGCGATGCACCAGATTGCCTGGTCGAACCATGGGATCATGCATCAGTGCTTCGTCATCGAAAAACCATTCCTTAAATCCATCCCCTGAGGCATCCCCCAGAACCTGAATGGTCTGATCGTTCTTGATGCTGCTAACCGACGGATTGCTGGATACAGGCAATAAGCCACTGCGTTGGATCACGGCATGCGCCTTGGCCTGCAAGTCCTCGAGATCACCCAACGCGTTGACGAGTCGATCACGAGGAAGCAAGGAAGTCTGCTGATAGCGGGAACTCTTCATCACGCCAAAAATACTGTAAAAGTCCCGCGTCGAGATGGCATCAAATTTATGATCGTGACAACGTGCACAGGTCACGGTCAATCCCTGAAAGGCTTTACTCAGTACGTCAATCTGGTTATCCAGCACATCCAACTGGTTCATGCCAATGTCGACTGGTGAATGTACCTGCTGCCCCAGCCAATAGAATCCGGTACCGATGATGGACTCATTGGTTCCCGTGTCGGGACGCATCCTGGGTTGCTTCAACAGGTCCCCAGCAATGTGTTCCAAGGCAAACTGATCAAAGGGGACGTCCTGGTTGTAAGCCCGGATCACGTAGTCACGATAGCGCCAAGCACTTGGAATAGTGTAGTCAAACTCATGCCCCATACTCTCCGCGTATCGCACCAAATCCAGCCAGTGTCGTCCCCATCGCTCTCCAAACTCCACTGAACCAAGCATGCGGTCTACCACCCTTTCAAAAGCCCCGGGTTTTCCATCAGCAAGGAATGCATCCACCTCAGACGGTGAAGGGGGGAGTCCCGTGAGGATAAAACGTGTACGGCGTAACAGCGTTCTTCTGTCCGCAGGGAGAGCAGGCAACACTCCATTTTCCTCCATGCGACGCAACAGAAAGGCGTCAATGGATTCCCGCACCCAAGGGTTGTCGCTGACCTTGGGAACCGGCTGCCGGATGGGGGGCTCCCAGACCCAATGAGCTGCCCTGCGTCCATCCAGGTCAAATGGAGTTTCTTCCACCTTATCTTTTTGAGGCTCGGGTTCCTGTGGCCATGGCAGGCCCTTGCTGACCCATGTCTCAAGATCCTGCACCTTTTGAGCGCTCAAGCGCGTCTTGGGTGGCATCTGAAGATCTGGATTCTGATAACGCACGGCTTCTAGCAGCAAACTTTGACTGGGGTGCTCCA
>JAAZXX010000828.1:0-237 GCA_014239995.1 Verrucomicrobiia bacterium | reverse complement strand
TCGAGCGATGGCTGTGGCATTCATAACAGGACTCGGCCAAAAGAGGCCTGATTTTCCGTTCAAAAAATTCGAGATCACTTTGGGAGAAAGGATCAGATGCAAGAGCACTCGGATGAGAGAACGAGTGGAGGAATAATACACAGAGAAGTCCTATCAATACGCGCAGCTGGAAAGTGGGATGTTCAATGAACGGGATCATAATGGACTGGATCAGATTTCATGCAAAACCTAGCCGTG
>JAAZXX010000827.1 GCA_014239995.1 Verrucomicrobiia bacterium | reverse complement strand
CCCTCCCGATCAATTAGGAACTTGGAGAAATTCCATTTGATGCTCCCACCATAGCGCGAATGTTCCACGAATAGGCGGAAGAGCGGGTGTGCTTCCTTGCCCTGAACATGAACTTTGGCGAACAATGGAAAAGTGACCCCGTAGTTAAAGGAGCAGAATTTATGAATCTCATCCTCTTGGCTCTGCTCCCCAAAAAAATCGTTGGACGGGAAACCGCACACGACCAGTCCTTTTTCATGGTAACGCTCATGCAATTCCTGTAGCCCCTCGTAATGTGGAGTGAAACCACATTTGGAAGCAATGTTCACAACGAAGAGCACCTTGCCGAAGTACTCCGACAGATTGGTTTCACGCCCATTAATGTCAGTCAATCCGATCTGATAGATGCTGGGTGCCGTATTCATGCGGGTTGCTTGATGGATTTCAGAGCATCGAGTGCTGCATTGCGGGCTTCCTTGTGATCCACAATAGGCATGGGATAATTTTCCCCTAGCCGTACTCTGGAATCCTGAAGCACAATGGAAGGAGCCGTCCAAGGTTTATGAATCCATTTTGGGGGCAGTTTTTTTAGTTCAGGTACCCAGCGGCGAACATAATCTCCATGAGGGTCGAATTTCTCACCCTGAATCACCGGATTAAAGATTCGGAAATAAGGGGCAGCATCAGCCCCGCAACCGGAAATCCACTGCCAACCCAGCGTATTGCTGGCAAGATCCGCATCGACAAGTGTGTCCCAAAACCAATTAGCACCTTCACGCCAATCGATGCGCAAGTGTTTGACGAGAAATGAGCCAGCAACCATCCGCATACGATTGTGCATCCAACCTGAAGCCCAAAGCTCACGCATTCCGGCATCTACCAATGGATATCCAGTACATCCTTTTTGCCATGCTTGAAGGTGGCCAGCATTTTTTTGCCATGGGAAACGGTTGAATGGCGCTCTCAAAGGTTCGTTAATTGTATGAGGAAAATGGTGCAGTAGATGTTGCGCAAACTCACGCCAGCCGAGTTCGGTAATGAATTGTGAATGTTTCCATTCAGCAGCACCACTCTCGGCGATAGCATGCCAGACTTGTTGAGGACTGATTTCACCAAAATGCAAGTGAGGAGAGAGGCGTGATGTCCCGACTACTCCCGGTAAGTCGCGCTGGTGGTCGTATTCTTGAAGCGCGTATCTGGTGAACAGTTTCAGGTTTAGATTTGCCCCAGATGTACCCGGGGCCCATGCGCGGCGCATGCCGACAGTCCAGTCCACTTGGTGTTCCAAATGTAGCTCATGGAGACGTAGTGTATCGGGTTGCTTATCTGGCCGTATAATAGACGTCGGTATTGGGAGAGGAGGCGGAGGGTTTAGTTGTTTTAGGCACGCCTTCCAGAATGGGGTGAATACGGTGTAGGGACGCCCTTGCTGGGTCTCGATTGCCCGTGGATCTAGCAGCAAGTTAGCCCTGAAGGATTGTGTCTTGAACCCTGAGGTTCGCAGATTTTCAACCATGGCTGCGTCTCTGCTTGCAATCTTTGGGTTGAAACTACGGTTCCAATAAATGGCCGTCGCACCCGTTTCCTTTGCGACCTGCTGTAACTCCCCGATTGATTCACCTTGCCGAATAATCAGAGGGCTTCCCAAAGCATTACATTGGCGACCTAGAGATTTGAGGGACTGATGCAACCACCAGTTGGAAGCCCCACCAGGTGGTAAATCCTCCTCATCAGATGCCAAAACAAATACCGGAACGACTGCACCTAGCTTGCATGCAGCGTGCAGCGCGGGGTTGTCCGCCAAACGCAGGTCATAGCGCAGCCAAACAATGATGGGAGAGGTACTACTCACGGAGCTGTACCTGTTGACTGATGGACCAGTTTATTGCCAGCGTCTTGAATCAGCGAGCCT
>JAAZXX010000826.1 GCA_014239995.1 Verrucomicrobiia bacterium | reverse complement strand
AAAGTCTTTAACGATTCCGCTTGAAACAATGAATGAGCAACTTAATCCGGCAAGCAGGATCTCGGACGTGCGCCGGCCCTCGAGATACCAGACAACGAGTCCCCAGACCATTCCTAAAGGCAGTCCATTGAGAAAAATGGCAGCAAACCGCCAGTCATCAGGCACGATCGCAAACAAGATCAGTGAACACTCAGCAGCGAGAATCAACCCAATGAGGGACTTGGCACGCTGGCGAGGCCGGATTTCGGAACACACTTTGATGCCCACATATTTACTCAACGCGTATCCCATGATCTGGCTGATCACAAGGGCGGTCTTGAGAGTAATTTCGGTATCAAAGAACATCATGCCTTCGAACTTTGCAGCCGTGAATGGCTTTCTGAAGGCATACATGCAAAAGTATGTACTGAAGGCGGCAATCACCGCAAAAAGGACGAAAGTAAACTCAGGTGCTGTGGACAGCCAATCAGAAAAAGGTTTCTTGCTCTTCGAAGGAACCTTGGTTGTATTTGGTTTGGTGATCATCTTGGATAGAACGGATTGTTATCGGATGTAGTCCACCCCATTGAAGCTGTCAATCACCGTGGACAACCAATCGTCGAGGGTCTCCTGAAGCTCTCGCACCCGCTCGGCACTCACCGCACTGAGTGTTTCGGCAAGGAGGTTGTCGGATTCGACCGGATCCCTCGCTAAGTCATACAATTCCCAAGCAACCTGATGCCCGGCACTTTCGATACGGTGTAGTTTCAAATCCCCGTCGATCCAAGCAGCATGACCCGGCATGGGCGACTTGCTTAATGGTTTGGCTGGTAGCTGAGCCGCCTTGAGACTGACGTCATCAGGAAGCAGATCATCGCCCCCTGATTGGGCTTCCAGAAGCTTACCCATCCATATCGATGAAGGCGTGCTGATGCCAGGAGCCACACGGTCCCAGAACCCCATGGCCAAGGAACGAGCTCGATGAGTGCCCTGCAGGTAAGGTACCAGGCTCACACCATCTAATCGATGTTTCACTTCATCCTCGATATCCAGCCAGTCCAGTATCGTTGGAAAAATATCACAGGTCTGGGCACGGGTTTGGATGACTTTTGGAGTTTGAACGACCTCGGGCCACTCGAGGAATGAAGGCACCCTGATACCACCCTCGTATAGTTTTCCCTTGTGCCCACGAAGACCCCCAGTCGATCCAACCTTTGGAAGCGCACCATTGTCACTGCAATACCAAAGCAGTGTCTTTTGACGTATCCCCATGCTTTCAATTCCATTTCTCAACTTTCCGAAGGCCCGGTCCATGCCTGCCACTTCGCCATAGAATTGCCGCAGCGGTTTGGGATGTTCCGCATAATCTGCGGCATCCGCGGCAATGGCCCGATGGGGTGCATGAGGCGATCCAAACCACACGACCGCAAAAAAGGGTTCCTGGAGGGTCACTTTCTTTTGGATCCAACGCAGGCTCAGGTCTACGGTCAGTTCCGAGCTTTCTCCCCGATGTTGAACGGCCTTTCCGCCATGGCTCAGAATGGGGTTGTTATCAAAAAAATTAGGAGCGGATACCCAATGATCAAAACCGTTGGCGCCTGGGTGAGCTGGACTTCCATGACGCACCGAGCCAAGGTGCCATTTACCGAAATGTCCCGTGGAATAACCGTGTTTCTGGAGAATTTCTGGAAGGGTCTGCTCTTGTGGGCGCATGGGATAGCCCCACTTGAAAACACCCATACGGTTCGGATGCCTTCCCGTAAGCACACTTGCTCTTGTCGGAGAACAAACCGGAGCGGCTGCGTAGAAATGATCAAACCGAAGTCCTTCCCTGGATGCTTTATCAAAGTGCGGCGTCTTGATAAAAGGATGTCCAGTATAGCCCATGTCACCCAACCCCTGGTCATAAGCCA
>JAAZXX010000825.1 GCA_014239995.1 Verrucomicrobiia bacterium | reverse complement strand
TACAGAAGGAAGCATATTCTTGAACACCCAACCCCCCGGGATGCTTGAAGCCCAATTCATTGTCAGTCAGGAAAACAAACGAGCGTCCTTCTTCTGTGAATTTATACCCCAGCCCCTGATTCGGGTGGCTTAGGGGAATCGGGGTAACTTGCAATGAGCCAATGAAAAAGGGTTCCTGACCAAGGGCATGGCAGGTCATCTTGGCTTCAATGTCCTTGAACGCAATGGGGAAATATGGAGAGGCAAACAAACCAGCCATCATCTCCCCGACAGGGAGTCCTTCAATGGTCGGTGCAAAAACGTTTACACGTGCTTCTGGATGGTAAAGTGGCTTAAAGAAAGGGAAACCAAGGACATGGTCCCAGTGTGAATGCGTCAGGATAAGGTTGGAGGAACGTCTTTTTTCCTTCATCAGCCTGTTTCCGAGAGCTCGCATTCCCGAACCCGCATCAACAATGACAATATCATCACTTTTTGTCCGTATCTCGATGCAGGTGGTATCCCCGCCATATTTCAAAAAATCCTTTCCTGAAACAGAAATGGACCCTCTCGCCCCCCAGCATTTGATTATCATGAGAACATTGCTAACCGCACGGGATCACCGAGGAATTCGTCAGAACTCACCAATGCGAACATACTGTTTCAACCTTTATGATAGTGCACTCAGGAGTTCCTCTTTCTTATGGCCGATTCGTGCCAGCTGAAAAATGGACCACTGCCCCAAGGAAACCAGAAAAGTTGCACATTAAAAATATCACATTATGAATATCCTGCAAGGTTTCTGAAAGTCTTTACCTAGGCTCCATGACACTTTGTTTTGGCTTCCGCAGGTATATGGTAAAACGTCAGTCTGAGCCTTGAACTTATCGATGGATGAGTCTGAGACTACCATACGCAACGGTCCATAGAAGCACGACGACACTAGGAAATCGCTTGGCTCAATCAATTCGAAATCAATCACACCTGAAAAGATGTTGCTGACACTGAAGGGAACTTCCCGCTCATCCACATGTTCACCCCTTGTCGCAGTGAGTCAGATCGGGTGCAGCTCTGAAAACACGCATCAACATTCCAGATTCATAAAAAACAGATGCAATGCGGGCATGGTAGGCATCCTTGGCTTCCATGTCTGGGGTCGGATCCGGATAGGGGATACCGGCGAATATCACGTCATAAGTAAAACCACCTGGAATTACCAATAACCCTGTCAAGAAGAGAAAGATAGGGTTGAATATTCTCATGCTCTATCGCAGTTAAGTTTGACAATGAAGCGAGAGGGTCTGTGAGGAAAATTGGTTGCGGGGACAGGATTTGAACCTGTGACCTTCAGGTTATGAGCCTGACGAGCTACCGGGCTGCTCCACCCCGCGAACCGATGGGATGAACATAGGCAATTGCTTCTTTGATGATCAAGGGAAATTTTAAGAAATCATACTTTTCATGAACACGCCGCTATTTTTTCAACTATCCTGCCAGGAGGCATGCATGGGTCTGGGTTGAAAAACTGCTCCAAACCGCATATCCCCCCCCTACTCATGCTTAAATGCAACGGCCAAAGGTTGAAATAAAAAACCAGAATACCCCGAACAAGGGAATAAAAATTTGATAACAGAGTCCTTTTTCTGTATCATATATGATTGTATCAGGCTCGATAAATAGTGTCGGAGCACAACAACAATCCATATGGAGAGGCGTCAATTTCTTAGAAATGCAGGAGTGCTGCTCGGAAGCCTGTGGTCAATGGAGGGTTTGGCCCTTGGCAATGATTACAAGGTCAACCGAGGCGATACGCTTTCGGCCATAGCTCACCGTTTCAAGACGACCGTAAGCCAACTCAAACGTCTCAACAGCCTTTCATCCGACAGGATTCTTGTTGGCCAATCCCTGAAAATCCGACAAACACTGA
>JAAZXX010000824.1 GCA_014239995.1 Verrucomicrobiia bacterium | reverse complement strand
GAACAACACCATCATCGTCCTCACCAGCGACCACGGCTGGGGCATGGGAGAGAAGGACTACCTTTACAAAAATGCCCTCTGGCAGGAATCTACCCAGATTCCATTGATCATACGTGCTCCCGGTGTCGCCGCGAAGGGAACCCGATGTGATCATCCGGTCTCTCTTATTGACCTTTACCCCACTCTGGTTGACCTGTGTGATTTGAGTCAGGAGACACGCATCAATGCGGGCGGACACCCACTGGATGGTCACAGCCTGAGGCCCTTTCTGGAGCAAGCGACCCGTCAGGACTGGGAAGGGCCTGCAGCAGCCTTGACAGCACTCTACAGGTGGGCTGAAGCGCATCCCCCCGCTGAGCAGAGTTACGCACTGCGTGGAAGACAATGGCGCTACATAAGGTATTCAAACGGACGAGAGGAATTGTATGACACACACGATGACCCATATGAGTGGCACAATCTAGCTGATCGTCCAGAGCATCATGCTGAACTGAAAGGTCTCAGGAAACGTTTAATGACCAGAATCAAAACACCCTGAAAGCCATGGGCCAGGCACCGCGATGTCACTTCAGCAGAACAAGAGTCAACCCTTGGCTTTCGTGGAGTAAATGCTCAACGAGTATCGTAACGCAGCCGGTAAATCAGATGCTTCGTATCGTCGGAAAAGAGAAGCGAACCGTCACTGGCCTGGATACAGTCGGTGGGTCGGCCAAGAATTTCATTACCATCCTTGAGGAAACTCACGACAATTTGCTCTCCGTAGGGGTGTCCAAATTCAAAAAGGATGCGGGATAGACTATAGCCAACTTTCTGGGACGCATTCCATCCGCCCTTGAATGCGACAAAGGCATCACCGTGCGCCCCGGGAATACCGTCACCCTCATAAAAAGTCATCCCCATTCCAGAACAATGAGCTGGCATGACCCATTCAGGGATCACGTTTTTAGAAGCCATTTCTACGAGGTCGGGGTGGTCCAGGAAATTGATGTTTGGCATATTCTTCCCGAGGATATACGGGTGCCCGTAAAACCCCCCCTTGACGTAGTGATTCAATTCAGCCGGAGGGTTGTGATCCGTGATGGGCTGCCCGAATTTAGGGTTGGCCGACTCGAGTTTGACGGCTAATCGGTCAATATCATGATCCACACCCCAGATCTCATCGGTACCCGTGCGCACAACCAGTTTCTCGGTATTCCGAATACCGGTGGCGAACAAGGTTTTCCCGCTCCCGTCCAGTTTGAAGGTCCAGATTTTCTTGCGATCATTCGCCATGATGGGTTCGTCGGTGGCGTTGCCTTGATCCCCCACGTGGGTATAGATAACATCTTCGTGAATGAGCAGTGCTCGCCATTTGTGTCCACCACCGGACACGGGTAATTGGGCCTCACCAATCACCTCGATCACTTCATCGGCCTTACCATCCTTGTCCTGATCCCTTGACTTGAAAATTCCTGTTGTATGAGCAAACCAAAGCCAGCCATTGTAATATTGCATGGCCTGGAGTATCTGCCCCGGCTTATAACCCTCGACGTAGGTTGTGATCTTTTCATAGACACCATCACCATCGGTGTCCCTGCAAGATTGAATGGCTCCCGAACTGGGCGTGCTCACGAAAAGAGTACCATGGTCATCCTGGGCGAGGAATCGCGGTTTTTTGATCTTATCCTGCGCCACACTGAGCGTAAATCCGTCCCTTACCCAGACCCCATCGGGAATGTCCTGAGCCTTGCCTGTCTGAATGTTCAGGATGATGGAGCAAACAAGGGCACCATAAACAAGTAAATGGTTGCATGATAGCGATCTCATAATTCCTAATATGATTGTGAATCCTCAGGAAATCAAGCCTGTAGAGAAGCAAGGCACTGGGTCTCGGGAATTCATTCCCAGAAGCACCTCTTGACCTTTAT
>JAAZXX010000823.1 GCA_014239995.1 Verrucomicrobiia bacterium | reverse complement strand
CGTGACCCCGTTGCTCCGCACAGAGATGAAGATCCGAGATGAAAGCACCTTATGGATCGAGTTGGGCAAACAAGGCGCGGCCGGCGACGCCACATTCCTCGCCCGGAGTCCGCAAAGCGGAGGCTGGGTGGAAAAAATGACGTCCATCCATGTCGATCAGGTTTTTCCTCTGGAAACAGCCGATGCCTTTGATCCTGCGCTTTTTCAGTATCTCGTCGTGGCCATGTCCATTGCCTTGATTCTCACCGTATTGCTAGGTGTCTTTCTCGCTTTCAAGATGACGCGTTCCAAGGGGTGGATTGCCATGGTGCTACTTGCCGGTACGGCCTTGCCCATCGTTTTTCTCTGGTTAGGTAATCTCAGGGAATGATCTCGTCCCATGTTCTATCTTTCCGCCATCATTGGTTCCATTCTCAGTCTACTTGGTATGCTGGCCATTCTCATGCTCTCAGTCCGCTACCGGGTTCAGTCACAATGTTTGAAGATTTCCTGCATGGGTTTGACGGTTCGGCGGTTTTCGCTCAAAGAGGTTACCTCGGTCTCGAAACGTCGACGTTATGCAGCTGAGCACTGGATCAATACCTTTCAAACAAAACACCGCAGGCTGGTGATTCGTCGAGAGCGGGGAGTGTTCAAGGAGATTGTCATCACACCACGCTACCGATACGTCTTCCGTCGAAAGCTCGAGGAGGCGGTAGCAACATGCCGTGGAACGGACATTTCCTGACAAGAGTCACCGCCCCTTGGGGCGATATCACCCAAATCCATCTGCCTGCCTCCTACCATGCAGCGAAACATCTCTACGTTCCACCTGATCAAGGAACCACACTTTTAATTTGATCGATCATTGAACGAACCCTTGAGTTCTCTGGAGCGACTTCCAAAGCTCTTTGAAGTGTCTTTATCGCATCATCTTTTTGGTTGGCACGCATCAACAAGGTTGCGAGTCCAATGTAGGGTTCTATCAGGTCAGGCTTCAGGCGAATGCTGGTGAGAAAAGCTTCCACCGCCGCCCTGGTTTCATTTTTTTCCGCCAAACAGACCCCCAGGTTATAATGTGCCTCTGCCAGATCAGGAGAACGTTTGATGGCCTCTCTGAGGATCTGTAAGGCTTCGTCGTGACGTTTTTGCCATATCAAGGCGACTCCCAATTGGACGCGTGCCTCCACGGACCCAGCATCCTGGGTGAGGGCTTTGAGCAGTGATGTTTCTGCATCCCCATATTGCCGCTGCGCCAAACGGATTTTCCCCATATAAATGTAAGCTTGGGCGATATCTGGATAGGTCTCGATGATTCTTGTCACCAGGGGGAGGGCTTTTTCATACTGACCGCGGCGCACCAACTTCCCGGCACTGTCCATCCAAGCAACGCGTCCCAATTTGAAGCGCTTGATTTCATTCAAAAACGGGTCCTCCCATTTAAGGTCTGACTTGACCCCACCAGCGGTTTGCTCTGCGGCCTCTGCCAGGGCGGGTTCTTGGACACGCAAGTATAGGGCTGCCAGTGCATTATTTGCTGCTTTCTTTGTGAATGGATGGTAACGGCAAGCTTCAAACAGTTTGCGTGCCTTGATGAGCTCTCCGTTGGCGCTTTCAACCCGTCCCAGGCCGAGTTTTGCCATGGGATTTTCAGGATATTTCTGCAGGATATTTTCATAATGAGGTGCCGCCTCCTGCATCCTTCCATCACCAGATAAAATATTGGCAAGGCGGAGACGGGGTGCATAGCTGATGGTATCCAAGGCATCAGCGGCAAGGGTGATGCGCGCAACAGCTTCTGGTATGTTGTCCGGAAGATAGGTCAGTCCGTCATAATAACTCCATTTTCCCGCCTTGGGGGCAAAGGAACTGGCGTGCCCAAAATAAATTCCCCAAGGAGCTTCTATTTCGTTTACCCAGTATATGATGCC
>JAAZXX010000822.1 GCA_014239995.1 Verrucomicrobiia bacterium | reverse complement strand
CAAAAACGGGATCAATGCGTTTGGCAAAAAGAATTTTGTCGGTACATTTGCACCGCCCTACGCCGTGATTAATGATTATTCATGGATTCACGGACTCAGCGACCGCGATAGGCGAGGGGGCTTTGCCGAGGCCGTTAAAGTCGCCTTGATTCGAGATGCTAACTTCTTCCACGAGCTCGAACAATCCGTTGATGCCCTCGCCAGCTTTGAATCAGAAGCTATGGAACGACTGATTTATCGCTGCGCTGAATTACACATGAATCATATCGCGAACAGCGGTGATCCTTTTGAATTCGGTTCAGCCAGGCCTTTGGATTTTGGCCATTGGGCCGCACATAAACTTGAACAACTCTCCAGCTACTCAATACGTCACGGGGAAGCCGTCGCCATTGGCATTTGCCTGGATGTCATCTATGCTGGAATGATCGGCATGCTCCGACAAGAAACCGTTTCACGTGTCTTGTCTCTTATGGAACGATTGGGATTTGAGTTGTATTCCAATGAACTGCATTACACCAGCAGTGACGGGAGCCTGACCGTGCTCAATGGCCTGGAGGAATTCAGGGAACACCTCGGGGGCCAGCTGACGATCACCCTTCTGGAAGGAATTGGAAAAGGTGTTGAGGTACATGAAGTCAACCTTCCTAAAATGACGCAGGCCATGAACATGCTAAGGGATAGGTTTCAGTCTCGTTCTGAAAAAATCCTGCGGGTTCAGCCTTAAGTTCTAGCCCATGAGACGTCTGGCTGTGATCAACGTGGTCGGACTCACGGAAGACCTCCTCGAGAAGGGCATGCCTCGTATCCAGTGCCTGCGTCAACGAGGTGGAATGAGGTCCATTCGACCCGCACTTCCCGCGCTGACCTGCAGCGCCCAAGCCAATTATTTGACAGGCTGTAAACCCTCGGAACATGGGATTGTGGCCAATGGCTGGTATGATCGTAACCTGGCTGAAGTACATTTCTGGAAACAATCAAATCACTTGGTTCAAAAACCAAAAATATGGGAAAATCTCAAGAACAGTCAACCGGAGTTCACCTGCGCTAAACTGTTTTGGTGGTATAATATGCACGCAAGTGCTGATTTCAGTCTAACGCCAAGGCCCATGTATCCAGCAGATGGGCGTAAGGTCTTTGATATCTATAGCTGGCCCTATGAGATCCGACCCGCAATCAAGAAGGAACTTGGAGAGTTTCCCTTTCCAACATTCTGGGGACCGGCAGCAGGCTTACAGACACCCCAAGGGCCACCCGATGCCGTATCCAAGTGGATTGCAAAGTCAGCCGAATGGATTGAGGAGAGACATCAACCCACCCTCAACCTGATCTACCTTCCCCATCTGGACTACAACCTACAGCGTCTGGGACCTGAGCATCCTCGTGTGGGAGAGGACCTTAGCCGCATTGACACAATCGTCGGCGATCTATGTGATTTTCTTGAGGCAAGTGGGGTAAGCGTGATGCTTTTGTCGGAATACGGTATTACCCCGGTTAACAAACCCATCCATCTGAACCGGTTATTCAGAAAGAAAGGTTGGTTGACTATCAAGGAGGAACTGGGACGGGAATTGATTGATTTTGGGGCCTCCAAGGTGTTCGCCGTCGCTGACCACCAAGTGGCTCACATTTATATCAACGATCCAGGAAAAACACATGCGGTCAGACAGGTCCTTGAAGCCGCCGAGGGTATCGATTGGGTGTGGGACATTCACGATAAAAAGGTGCAAGGGCTGGACCATGAGCGCTCGGGTGACCTGGTTGCTTTTTCAAAGGACTGGGCTTGGTTTACCTATTACTATTGGATGGAAGATTGCCGTGCTCCAGATTTCGCACGCTGTGTGGATATTCATCGCAAACCCGGCTACGACCCGGTGGAACTCTTTCTCGACCCAACACTGTCGTTTCCCCGA
>JAAZXX010000821.1 GCA_014239995.1 Verrucomicrobiia bacterium | reverse complement strand
TAGCCCACTGGCCCGCAGGAATCCCCTGGCAGGCGAGGGGTTCCTTCATTCGACAGATCGGGTTTCTTCCCGATTTCATGCCCACCTTCATTGAGCTGGCTGGTGCGAATTATCCCGAACATCGCGATGGTCACCCAGTGCGTTCCATGGCCGGGCGTTCGCTGGCCAGTCTTCTGAAGGGTGCCAATGCCCCCGTTCACAAGACACCGGTTTTCTGGGAGCACGAGGGTAACCGAGCCATGCGGGATGGAAAATGGAAACTTGTCTGGTCGGGAAAGGGGCCTTGGGAGTTGTATGACATGCAAAACGATCGCACCGAAATGCATGATCTTTCCCTAGCCATGCCTCAACGATTGAAGGCCATGGTGGGGCAGTGGAAGACATGGGCCACTAGCGTTGGGGTGAGTTTTCCGGAGCCCATCAACTACTACAGAATGTTCAATCAGTCTCGGAAATCAAATCCATGATCCAGCGGTATTTGCAGTTTCATACTCAGCGAGCACAGGCAATGGGCGGATGGGTTGCCACGTCGCCGCGGAATTCAAAGAACGTGTTGGAAGAACCATCATTCATCGCCGCGGAGCGCAAGGCGTGACAATGATGTTCATCGCAGACCTGAGCCTGAATATTCACCAGAATGAAACATTTTCGCGCAGCCGTAATGCGGATTTTTTGTACGAGCTGGATCCGTCCCTCCAGGATCCACATGGGTTCAATGCCACCGGTGATTTTCTCGGGTATTGGCTCTTGGGTGATCCCCAGCAGTTGATAGCCATGCCCCTCGAAATCCAATGATGTAGGGATACCAAATCCCTCCCGATGCAGACTGTAAATATGCTTGTCCTGCGGCAGATCAAGCGTGACCGTCAGGAATATTTCATGTCCCGTCAATACAGGTTTCTCCGATAATCTGGCCAGGGAGGTTTGATGCATGCTGCTTGGCGTCACATGTCCCACCCTTAATCCGCGCTTGTTTGCGAGTTCTTGAATAATGAAGCCCACATCTACCCTAGGTGCCTTTTCGATGCTTTTGTGATTCAGGTGTTCCAGTGTCAGCATTACCTGCATGATCACCTTCCATATGGTGACTCCATATATGTCAGTGCTGGATGATTCCGGAGTGTGGCGCAGAGAATGACGCCATGGACACTGGCATGCCCTCAGTCAATGATACTCACTCATGTCCACCATATCTGGAGAGCCTGAAACCTCTTCGCTTGCTTGGTTTCTGAAGGGGGGGTGTTGACTGCGGAACAGAACTGTGGGCGCTGGCCTTGCCCCCCTTTGACTGAATGCATTGTGGTAGTGTGCCCCCAGACTCCATTGAAAACCTCAAGTCCTTGTGCTAGTTTCAGTCAGTAGCTCTCATTCCGTCTCGCAGTCTTCCAGGCTTTTCATTTTTGATTGAGCGCCTACATTCCAGACATGTCTATGCTTTGGAAGCAGTCATTTACTGCCATGCTGGCAGTATTCCTTGGGAGTATGTTTATCCCATCGATACTGACGGTTCGCAGTTTTGCACATCCGATTTCCATGAGCACCGCGGTCGCCGATATTTACAAGGATCACGTGCAGGTCGAACTGCGGATACTCGTCGAGGATTTGATGTTCTATCATGCCTTGGAGGCAAACTCCGAACAGGTGCTTTCCCGGCAGGATCTCGTTCAGGCTGCGGCTTCACATCAGGAATTTTTGGCGCGGTATTTCCGTGTTCTCACCAAGGAAGGAATCACCATGCAGGGTACATTTACAACCGTGGATACCCAGGAAATAGGTGACCAAGGCGTTCGGTTGGATCAAGTCATGGAGGTTGGCGTTTACTATCAATACCGCATTCAGTTGCAGGAAATACCCGATTACTTGACGTTTTCTCAAAATTTTGGGGGGGATAATGCTCCCGTGCCGGCCGTGATGGACCTGAT
>JAAZXX010000820.1 GCA_014239995.1 Verrucomicrobiia bacterium | reverse complement strand
GTTAGCGCCTTGTCCAGCACGGGTACTTTTTCCGGAATCCGATCAAAGTTTTCGTTGTGCGTATCCCAGCCACCGTACCCAACTTCCACAAACCGTACATCTCGTTCAATGAGACGGCGGGCCAGCAGGCAACCCTGCCCAAACTTATCTTTCCCATACTTGTCGCGCGTTTTCTGATCTTCCTGGGAAATATCAAATGCCTTGAGATCTTCACTGCGCATTAAACGAATTGCGTCGGCATACATTTCTCCATAACCCTTCACCTTTTTGTGAGGATAGAGGTCATAAAAGCGTTTTCCAAATTTCGAAACCAGCGACAATCGTTTGTTGAACTGGGCTTCCGTAACACCCTTGAGAAGTTCCGAGTTTGGAATTCCTGTACTAACATCACCAATCGGCAAGGGGCCATATTTCAGATCCATGTAACCAGCACCGGGATGGTTGGAGCCACCCGCGACCACAATATTACCCGGGATATTCTTGTTCTTTTGACCCAGCTCATGCAACATCCAGGCACCCATTCCCGGATGACGAATTGTTGCCCGGGGACTGTAACTGGTGTGTGCCAGGTAGCGGCCTGGAGCATGGGCACCCTGTTCAGAATTCATGGATCGAACGAGCGTCACCTTGTTGAGCATCTTGGCCAGTGCGGGCATGTGCTCACTGAGCAAGACGCCAGGAACCGGTGTTTTGACTGTTTTGGTTGGTCCTTGAACTTCGGTGTTCGGCTTCGGATCCAGCGTATCGAGGTGACTCATGCCTCCCGACATATACAGGTAGATGACGTGATCGGCTTTACCACCACTGGCGGCCGCTGCCCAGGCCCGGTTTCCCAGGCCGGCGAAGGCGGGAACCATGCTCACACCGAGGCACCGTTGAGCCAATGTTGCGGCAAAGTTTCTCCGCGTGATTTCATCGCTTTTACGTGTAATGTCGTTCATTGTTTACCTGGTTCCATTTTAATCCACTAAAGAAGCCGTCGACAACAATCACTGAATGAACATGAATTCAGGTGTATTGAGTAAAATCCAAACCAGCGAGCGGTCACCCGCCGTTCCCTGTTTTTCTTGTTTGAACAAATTGATGGCCAGCCGAAATTCATCCGGGGCAGGATCTCTCCCAAGCACGCTCAAATAAATAACTCGAGCACGATTTTTAGGGCTATCTTTGACTCGGGCCAGCTCATCCGAAATCAACGAACCACCACGGATAATTTGGAAGTGATGTCGTCCATTGAGAAGCGTCAGGATTTGAGTCACATTTGGATCGGTATTTGATCCTTCGATCAGGTTGCGGTCTGATTGTCCAAAATCGCGCAGGAAGTGGTTCCCTGGTGAGGGTTGTCGCATTTCGGAGGCACGATACAGGCTAGGACCTGACTTATTCCGTTGTTGATTTTTTTGTCGCATCATCATCCGATTCTTCGCCTGTTTTTTGCTTGATGCGAGGCCGAGCTGAATGATTCGGTCTGCGGAAATTGTCTCCAAATTAATTTGGTCGTAACGCGGGCGAATGAGTTCTTCATATTTTCCCGTCTCTGGCTTATCCATGCTGAGCGTCACTAATGAATCCCACAATTGTTCGGCGGTCATGCGTCGCAAAGTGGGGCCGGGGAAATGATACGCTTCTTCCAGGGTTTCCTGGTAAACCGCTCGACGCTGGTAAAGATCAGTGTTCATCAACAAACGAACATATTCTTTCATGTCGAAGTCCAGCCGAATCATTTCCTCCGTCAGAAACTCAAGCAATTCGGGATTAGAAGCCTCGGCCCCTTCAATAGAATCAACCGGTTCAATCAAGCCGACTCCCATCACCTTTTTCCAAAGGCGATTAGCAATCACCTTGGCGAAGAAGGGGTTTTTCGGCGACGTCATCCAGCGAGCATAGAGTTCTCGCGACGTTTGACGACTGCTGGATCCTGCCTGA
>JAAZXX010000081.1:6408-10349 GCA_014239995.1 Verrucomicrobiia bacterium | reverse complement strand
AGAATCTTCCTGAATTTGTTGACGGGACTGTTCAATGGAATCCTTGAAGGTGCTTTGAACGATGTGTGCCCTGGGGGTCATGATTGAAGCAGTCCTCAAGGTCAGCGTGCCTTGGAAATCTTGTGGAAAATATCCTCAAGCTTGTCCAGTGCCTCACCGCCCAGTTTCAAGTTGTCCGAAGTGAACCTGAACGATCGTGCATTGCGGTCGAATTGAATGCCTGCTTTTCCGGCAAGCCGCCTGTTGTCCCTTTCAAAGGCCCGTTTCAGCCACAGGGCATATTTTCCCTCTTCCTCTTTCCACCAAACGGAATGGTGCATTGCTCCTCCGCTTGTGTATGCGTTGCAATGGATGGTCGAGCTGTGACTGTCCCAGTGGAAAATCGCACGGAATTCGCCCTCACCCCCCACAGAAGACCATTCAAGCGCCTCTCCATCCAAGATTTTCGTGAAGGAATCGTAGCCTTTGAATTTCTCACCGCGCTTCAAACCAATACCCGGCCAATCTGCAATCAAGGTGACGTCAACCATCCAACGGCCTTCAAGAAGATCACAGAATGCATAGAAATCATTCAGGGTCGACTTTTGTGCAGTCACCTGCTTCTTCAGCCGCGTGACATCGCTTTGTTGATCCCTGGACCGGATGTATGCGATTTGTTTTTCCGACTTTGAGTCCCAGTTTACCGATCGGGTCACGGTGTAAGTCTGCCCTCGACTCGTTTCGGTGTAGGACCATTTCTCGCTTGTCCCACCAAAGCTCATGAGTTCATTGACCCCCGTGAAAACCTGATCTCCGTCATATCCTGAATAGGTAGAAAGGATTTTACGGGTCTTCCGGTCATAGGTGACAAACCCGGATCCCGTGCTCAAAAGGTCTCCGTTCTCTGACTTGAACTGATGTGATTCAATGATTTTTGAGCCATCGGCACTGAGTTGTATGGCGATTGATGTCTCGTATGCGATCCCCTTTGGAATCCCAGCCCAGATGCCTGTAGTCACCCCGGTTCCTTTCCACTTGCCAAAATCCCCATTTGCCTGTCTGAAATCGATATATTCCTTCCAGGAACCAGGTAAAGCCTCCGAACCTGTGGAAAAAACGGCAAAGGTGATCAGTCCGAGGAACAGGGAAATGTGTAATTGATATCTCGAGATGTGCATGGTTTTCCTTTTGCCTCCTACACGTTTTAACAAGATAAAAAGTGCCAACTTTTTTGTTTCCGCAGGGTGGCCTCTGAAAGTGGCTCTTTGAGAGTGAATGAGCAGCAACAGGTCCCACAGGTGAAGAGCCATGGAAAGGAGGTGTCATTTACAGGAAGGATCATATCCATCCCCAAAAGGATGCATTGGGGCTTATCTGCGTATCCTGGAAAGGCATCTGGCGTTCCGTTCGAGCTTGCTTGTGGTGCACAGCCAACGAGATCCAGGGCATGCTTCCATACCTGAAGTTTGTTGCCATCACCAGCTGGGACGCCAAAAAGCCCATTCCCCCTGAACGGAGAAATGGGCTTGATTCAGTGAAAAAAAAGGTTCCTAGCTCTTGCTGCGTGCTTCAATAACCTCTTCCGAGACGCTCGCCGGGCATTGGGAGTAATGCGAAAATTCCATTGAGAATTGGCCACGGCCCGATGTCATGGAACGCAGGTCACCAATATATCCGAACATTTCGCTCAGGGGGGCCTCGGCCTTGATGCGCACCCCGGTTGGGCCTGATTCCTGGCCCTGGATCATTCCACGGCGACGACTCAGATCTCCAATCACGTCTCCTACCTGTTCATCAGGGGTAAAGACGTCGATTTTCATGATGGGTTCCAGCAGCTTGGGGCCTGCTTTCGGAATCGATTGACGATACGCGGCCTTGGCGGCAATTTCGAATGCAATGGCCGAGGAATCCACGGCATGGAAGGCACCATCATCCAGGGTGACCTTCAGGTCCACCAGGGGATATTTTGCAAGAACGCCTTCCTCACATGATCTGCGGAAGCCTTTTTCCACCGCAGGCCAGTATTCCTTGGGCACATTACCTCCGACGACCTTCGACTCGAAGGAAAAGCCTGTTCCCAGTTCTCCTGGTTCCAAACGGAATTCAAGCTTGGCGAATTGTCCGGATCCACCCGATTGTTTCTTGTGGGTGTAATCATCCTCGATGCTTTTCGTGATGGTCTCGCGGTAGGCGACCTGGGGTTTCCCGACCACGACCTCCACCCCATGGGTTCGTTTCAGGATATCCACCTTGATATCGAGGTGGAGTTCTCCCATTCCCTTGAGAATGATTTCACCGGATTCCTCATCTGATTCCACGTGGAAGGATGGGTCCTCAGATACCATTTTGCCCAGGGCCGTTGCCAGTTTGTCCACCACGGCTTTATCCTTGGGAGTGATTGCAATCGAGATCACCGGATCAGGAAAAACCATGGGTTCCAGGGTTGCCGGGTCGTTAGGGTCGGCCAGCGTATGACCGGTCTGGGTGTTCTTCATACCCAGAAGCGCAACGATATCTCCCGCACTTGCCGAGTCGAGCTCCTCGCGGCTGTCGGCGTGCATGAGGACAATTCGGCTGATACGTTCCTCCTTGCCGGTAAAGGTATTCAGGATATTCTTGCCCTTGAGCATGGTGCCGGAGTAGACACGGACGAAGGTCAGTGCCCCGTAACGGTCGTCCATGATCTTGAAGGCAAGAGAGCGCATCGGCCTGTCAGCATCCACGGTGGCGAACTCCCCGGTCTCATTTCCTTCAAGGTCGACCTCTGGCTGAGGTTTGACCTCTGTTGGAGAGGGGAGGTAATCCACCACGGCATCCAAAACAAGCTGCACGCCCTTGTTCTTGAAGGCTGAGCCACAGTAGGTTGGGAAGAAATCCAGATTGATCGTTCCCTTTCGAATACATTTCTTGAGGGTATCGACGTCCGGTTCCTCTCCGTCAAGGTAGGTCTCCATGACTTTTTCATCGGTTTCGACGGCGGTCTCGATGAGCTCGGAGCGATACTTCTCCACCAGTTCCTTCATGTCTTCAGGAACATCCTCGATCACATACTGGGATGGATCTCCGGATTCATCCCAGATCCAGGCTTTGCGGGTGAGTAGATCAACCACACCCGTGAATGTGTCCTGCTCGCCGATCGGCAGCACCATGACCAGCGGCTTGGCTGCAAGGATCCTCTTGACCTGGTCGACCACGCGATAGAAATCGGCACCAACACGGTCAAGTTTGTTCACGAAGATGATGCGTGACACTTCCGATTCGTTGGCGTAGCGCCAGTTGGTTTCGGATTGTGGCTCGACACCTCCTGAACCGCAAAAGACACCGACGCCACCGTCCAGCACCTTGAGTGATCGGTAAACTTCAATGGTGAAATCGACATGTCCGGGGGTATCAATGATGTTCAGGCGATGGTCGTTCCAGAAGCAGGTGGTGGCAGCGGACTGGATGGTAATCCCGCGTTCTTTTTCCTGGTCCATGAAATCGGTAGTTGCTGCCCCATCATGCACTTCACCCAATTTATGGATCTTTCCGGTAAGCTTGAGGATGCGTTCAGTCGTGGTCGTCTTGCCGGCATCCACGTGAGCGAATATACCGATATTCCTGTATCGGGAGAGTTCTGTCATCTTTTACTTTCTTTTTCTGCTTATGCGATCGATTTCGCCAAGACCGAATATTGCTAGACAAGAATCTTGTTTTGGCAACATCAGATTCAGTTTTTCGCCCTTTTTTGTCAAAATAACCTCAAAAAGAGCTTGTGAGATGAGGGGATGTTCCATGAATCAAGCTCGGTTCTGTTCTGAACACGGCAAGTGGACATGAGCTTGACAGCACTATTCGAGGCTGGGAGCGTGTCAAATGAGCGTTGCAAGCCCTCATCCATGGTCTGGTTCGTCGCCTTGAGTTTCCCCTGCTACTTTCCCTTCTCCCTCTCAAGTCGGTGACAGGTATCGGTGAGCATACCC
>JAAZXX010000081.1:0-6398 GCA_014239995.1 Verrucomicrobiia bacterium | reverse complement strand
CGACTTGGAATGCCCATCTTAAAACAAGGTTTGATTCATTCTGATGGTATCCACGTGCGAAATGTGATTGATTATGAGTTATGCATCCCTTGGCCCTCTACCCATCGCAAAGGACTTGGTGTGCCCATTCTGATGGGTTCCGCGGCGGGCTTGTCCAATGACCCGGAATGCACCAGGTATTCCATCAAAAAAATGAAAAGGCGAACCTTCTTTCAAAAAACGCTTGTCGGAACCCTGGGGCTAGGGATTTCGCCGGGGTTGAGTCGAGCACGGAGTCAAGGCAATGTCCCCGCGAGCCAACGCGTGCGTGTGGGTTTTGTGGGGGTGGCGGGCCGCGCCGGAACCCTTTTGCGATCTTTTGCCTCCCAGCCGGATGTGGAGATTGTCGCTGTTGCCGAGGTGGATCCCAGGCGCTTGCCCAATGCCATGAAAATGCTTCATGATCGTGGGCTCAATCCGCCCACCGTTCACAAGGATTTTCGATACCTCCTTGACGATTCCAGCATTGATGGCCTTGTCATTGGAACACCGGACCACTGGCACGCAATCCCTACCATCATGGGGTGTCAGGCGGGCAAGGACATCTACGTTGAAAAGCCTGATGGACACAACATGCTGGAAGGTAGGCGCATGGTGCAGGCCATGCGTAAGTATCGGCGTGTGGTTCAGCTTGGGACGCAGTCCCGCAGTTCCCCCCGGATGATCGAGGCCATCGAATTTCTTCGCACGGGCGTTCTGGGACGGGTGTTGGTTGCCAAGGCATGGGAAACCACCCTTCAGGGTTCCATTGGCTCACCCCCGGATGCGGACCCTCCTCCGGAGGTGGATTATGATTTCTGGCTCGGGCCTGCGCCGAGACGTCCATTCAATCCATGTCGATTTCACGGCAGTTGGCGATGGTTTTTCGACTATGGTACAGGTGATCTTGGAAATGATGGTGTGCACCGGATTGATTATGCCCGGTGGGCCCTGGAGGCTGCCGTCGAGGCTCAGGGCTTTGATCTGCCGGCCTTGCCCAGGAGCATCTCAGCACTGGGAGGCAAGTGGTATTTCGATGATCTTCAGGAATGGCCCGATACCATGCAGGTCAACTATGCGTATGGAGGGGATGGGCTTGATTCCGGTCGCCTATTGACCTACGAGATGCGTGTCTGGTCACCCCACAAGATGCATGGCGCCGGGGAAGGTGCGATGCTTTACGGTGATCAAGGTTACCTGATGATCGACAATCGTCATTGGCGCGCTTTTGACGCAGGAGGAAGGATGATCCGCGAGGGCAAGGCACCGCAGGCCGGAAACCTGCACGTTCGGAATTTTCTTGATTGTGTCAAGTCCCGTCAGCGGCCCAATGCCGACCTGGAAACCATTGGGCATCCGTCATCCCTATACTGTCACGCCGGGAACCTTGCCTGGAGGGCTGGACGTCAAGTGACCCTGGATCCGGTCTCGGAGACCTTTTTGGAGGATCCCGAGGCGAATGCGCTTCGAACACGGACGTCTTATCGCGAGCCATGGTTACTGCCGACTGCGGAAGCCCTTTGAGTGAATAACACGCACATGGTGCTGAGATGGGATTTGACATGGAAAGTAGAAGAAAGTCGGGTTTATGAAGTCATGTTGCTTGAGCCTCCTATTGATATCTGGTTTGTTTCTGGAGATCACCGCGGATGAACTTTCTTTCAAGGCAATGCTGCGGCCGGGCAAGCCAATCCTGATAGCGCATCGGGGTGGCGTGGTGGGTGAGGGCGCTCCTGAGTGCTCCCTGGAGGCCATTCGGCGGGCTTCCCTGGCCGGTTTTCAAATGGTGGAACTGGATGTTCGGAGGAGTCGCGACGGAACGCCCTTCGTGTTTCATGATCGGGATCTTCTAAAGGCATGTGGGCAGAGCGGGTCGCTGGAGGATTACCCCGCAGAGACCATCTCAGGTTTCTTTTTAATGCCTACTCGGGAAAGGATTCCGACTCTGGAACAGACCCTGCGACTCTGTCGCGAGCTTGCCTTGGGTGTGATGTTTGATTTTAAGTCAGGCGCCGACGACCGGGAATTCCTTGAGCGGATTCATACACTGCTTCTGCAGGCAAAACTGACATCTGCTGCCATCACTTTTACCGGAGAACCACTTGTACGCGACGTTTTGAAAGGTGTGAGCTTTACCCCGGGCAAGGCCCAGCTCCAAAGTGTTTTTCAAGGTCAGGTAATTGACCTCTCCAATGCGTTCTGGTTTGGATTGCCACGGCATCTTTCCGATGCACAGGCGGGCCAGCTTGTGGCATGCGGTGCCCGCCTCATCCCGGCCATCAATCGCTTTCGTTACCCAGGGCCTGATCACATGGAACGCGCCAGGGCTGATGTCCGTCGGATGATGGCGCTGGGTGTGGATGGTTTTCAGATTGATGCCATTTATCTGCCCCTTTTCCCTCCTCGATGAAAAAGGCAGACATGTGCCTTTGCCATGGAACAAAGCGCTTAGCTGGATCATCCTGATGCGCTTGAGTATCAGGCAGGCATGACGGGAAATCGCATTGCCTTCGAATCATGGATCTGGAATGGTGGGCAGGTATGTCCCTTTCTTTCGGCCCCAAGCTTTCATCCTTCTATGCCGAGCAGGATCTCGATCTAGAGCCTCTCAGGGAGATGTGTGCCAGGCAGACAGATCCCGCGGAGACACCTCTGGCGGTGTCCGTGGAGCAGCAGGTTCCCATTTACCGTGCCGAAACCGTCTTACAGGCGCTTGTCGAGGTCTCTGGTGAGCAGGCACTCAAATCGGAGTGGAATGATTGTCTTCGTCAGGGACCCGGTGTCTTTGTAGTCCAAAACGCTTATGAGGATTTGGGAGTGGTGGATGCCATGACAGACGTGTTCCGCAGGATCATCGCTCGTGAACACAAGGAGCACCACGGCGAGGGAGACCATTTTGGAACGAACGAACGGATTTGGAATGCTATTCAGAAAGCCTGCAGCCTGGACCCGGACCTCTGTATTGACTACTACGGGAATCCCATCCTTGCCCTGGCTTCTGCGGCCTGGCTTGGTCCGGGCTACCAGATGACTGCTCAAGTCAATAACGTCAGACCCGGCAGCAGTGCCCAGGCGGTCCACCGAGATTACCACCTTGGATTTCAATCTGACGCCATGGTGGGCCTGTTTCCATCACATATCCACACGGCTTCCCAATACCTGACTCTTCAGGGTGCCGTGGCGCATACCGATATGTCCCTCGACTCGGGACCCACCCTGTTGCTTCCCTTCTCACAGCATTACGGCCCAGGGTATCTTGCCTGCCGCCAACCAGAGTGCCTCACTTTTTTTGAGCGACATCATTCCCAGTTGGCCATGAAACGGGGTGATATGGTGTTTTTCACCCCAGCCCTCATGCATGCCGCAGGGGCCAACCGGACAGCCGAGGACCGGCTCGCCAATCTTGTCCAGATCTCATCCGCCTTCGGGCGATGCATGGAGGATGTCAATCGATTACAGATGATGCAGTGGGTGCATCCGCATCTTCTGCGCCGTTCCAGCTCAGGTGCCATGGAACCCCGCCTGCTGAGGGACACCGTGGCTGCCTTCGCGGAGGGTTATCCTTTTCCCACCAACCTTGACCTCGATCCGCCACTGGGGGGGTGTTCCCCCGAGACATACCAGCAGATGTGGTGTCGTGCCTTGGAAGAATCCTGGTCTGAGAATGCCCTCAGGGAAGCACTTGCTCGGCGACAATCACAGCGCCAAGCCTGATGAAACAGAGGAGGGGTTGCGGGTTTCGTCAAGGGCTCTCCACCCTGTTCCACCAGTGCGATAGACACTTTTTTAATTTGGAATTCCCGGGACAAACATGTTAGCTCCTGCAGCTATGAATGTCGCGGTCATCGTTGCGGCCGGAAAAGGCACACGCATGGGGCAGGACAAGCTCTGGTTAGAACTCCAGGGCGTCCCGGTCGTGGGGCATACCTGGCAACTGTTTGATCGTCTCAGCATGGTGGATCGCGTGGTATTGGTGACTCGGGATCCGCGGAGGGAGGATCTTTGTTCCCTCGGCTCGACCTTGCAGCTCACCAAGCCATTTGATCTTGTTTCCGGCGGCAGCACGCGTCAGGACTCCGTGTGGAATGGCCTGGAGGCCTGCGGGCATGGATGTGAGCTGGTAGCCATACATGATGCCGCTCGGCCATGCACACATCCCGAGCACATCCAGGCCTGCTTTGCGGCAGCTGCCGAGCACGGTGCCGTGGTGGCCGCCGAGAGGATCACCGATACCCTCAAGCGCGTGGATGCCCTTGACCGGATCGAAGACACGGTGGACCGTGAAGGACTGTGGTCCGTGCAGACACCACAGGTTTTTCGTTTTGCCTTGATCCGCAAAGCACTCAAGGAGGTTCGAATCAAGGGACTCCGGGTGACGGATGATGCCGCGGCGTGTGAACTGCTCGGGTTTCCTGTCAAGGTGGTTCCCGGTCGACATCCCAATCCCAAGGTCACTTACCCGAGTGATCTTCCGTATATTCGTTGGCTGCTTGCCAATTTATCCACTGAAGTCTAGATTGTGGCTCAAAGAGAACAGTTTCCTGTTCAAAGTTACGGACCATGCGAAAAAAGCTGCTATATTCCTCCATCCTGGCTCTGCTCGGTTTCAACATCACGGTGGGCTTTCTCCTGTATCGTGAAACGGCTCTGGCTTCGGAAGGAGATGATCCCTATGAAAACTACGAGTTATTTGCCTCCATCGTTGAAAGGATTCGGTCTGATTATGTCGAGGCTGACAAGATCAGTTATCGTGCCCTGATTCAAAGTGCCCTCAAGGGCATGCTCAGTTCACTGGACCCCCACAGTGAATTCATGGAGCCTGTCCAATACAAGGAATTGAAAAAGGACACCGAAGGGGTTTTTGGCGGTGTTGGCATTGTGGTGACCATGGAGGAAAGTAAGGATTACCTGACTGTTGTGTCCCCCATGGTAGACACGCCAGCCTTTCGTGCAGGCATCATTTCTGGAGATCGCATCGTTAAGATTGAAAACCGTACCACCCGGGGGATCACCCTTCAACAAGCCGTCGAGCGATTGCGAGGTGAACCCGCGACCGAGGTGACCGTGACCATCTTCCGTCCATCCAGTGGCAAGTCAAGGGATGTGGTGCTGGAGCGTGCCATCATTGAGGTTCCCACGGTCAAGGACCTTTCCGGGAACAACACGTTCGAGCTGGACAAGGACAGGATTGGATACATCTGGCTGACCCAGTTTGGCGAGCAGACAAGTCACGACCTTCGGGGAGCCCTCGATCAAATGGAGGATGAAGGCATGCGGGGACTGATCCTGGACCTCCGGGGAAATCCCGGGGGACTGCTTGCCCAGGCAGTGGCGGTTTGTGAGCAATTCCTGCCATCGGGGCAGCTCGTTGTATTCACACAGGGCAAACCTGATGAGATGCGCAGCGAGCACCATGCAGCATCCAAGGATCCGATGCTCGACCTTCCCATCGTGGTCTTGGTCAACAGTGGCAGTGCCAGTGCTTCGGAGATTGTATCCGGATGTCTGCAGGATCTCGGTCGAGCGGTCATCCTGGGGGAGCAGACCTTTGGCAAGGGCTCGGTACAGAGCATTTTTCCCGTATCCGGCGGTGGCGCGCTGCGGCTTACCACCGCCAAATACTATACGCCCAGTAAAAAGGTGATCCATGGAAAGGGTATCACCCCGGACATCCTGGTGCCCGTCTCCAACGAGGATCTGGAGGCTCTCTTTTACCAGCGTTCTCCCGGGGGAGTGGATTCTCTGATCCAGTTGAGCGAGAAGGATCGGGAGCGCATACGCTCGACAAGGGACCTTCAGTTCGATCGTGCTCGGGATCTGTTGCGCGGTGTTTTCCTGCTGGAAGACCGTCAATGAACCTCCTTGCCATCGAATCCTCATGTGACGAAACTGCTGCATCGGTGATCCGTGACGGACGCATTCTATCGGATCCGGTCGCCACGCAGGTCCAGTTGCACGCCGAGTATGGTGGGGTGGTCCCCGAACTCGCAGCCAGGGAACACCTGAAGAATGTCCTGCCGGTGCTTGATCGCGCCTTGTCTGATGCGGAACTCCAGGTCAGGGACATGGACTGGATCTGTGCCACTCAGGGGCCGGGACTTCCCCCCGCACTGATGGTGGGGTATCAAGTCGGGCGTCATCTGGCTTTTGCCCTTGGTCGCCCCTTTTTAGGTGTCAACCACCACGAGGCGCATCTCTATTCACCGTGGATCGATGGCAATCCGTTGTCGCTGGCAATCGACGACTTTCAGCCAAACGTATCGCTCATCGTCAGCGGCGGGCACACAATCCTCGTGCACGTGGTCGCACCACTGGAGCACCACGTGCTTGGCGGCACGGTGGATGACGCAGCCGGCGAGTGTTTTGACAAGGTCGCCAAG
>JAAZXX010000819.1 GCA_014239995.1 Verrucomicrobiia bacterium | reverse complement strand
ATATCTCAACGGGTATCGGCTTCTTCAGGACAAGCATCCTCCAGCCGTAACGAAAAGTTAACGCTTTTTACTACTTGGTTTTCAGCCACCAGGCACCCCCTGTGCCTGGTGGCTTTTTGATCCGTTGGTCTTCTCCGATTTCGGTCAATCATGCTTGCCAAAACCTTTTTCAAGGACAAGCCACAAAACCAAGCGTTCCTTAGGTGTCCATGTGACCGGAAGCAGGGTATGGCGTGGAAAAGAATGGGATATTTTTTATCGGCATACTGCCACCCATGTCACCGAGCATGTGACACGCACTGCATCCATGGTGTGTCTTCGACCTTTTCATGACATGCGCACGAAGTTGGACGTCGAAGAGATGGACAATCACTTTCTGGATACAAACCTTGATGTGGATTCCCGGTAAGCATGACACGAAAAGGTTTCCCATTAAGTCCAATGTCGATTTCCATTGAGAAGCGTGTATGCATGCGGTAGGAGTTTAACCATGAACGGTATTCCTGGTGCGGCCGCTTGTCTTGCCTGTCTCCTGGCCCTTTCTTCAGGGCAAGCCGCCCTGTCGGACCCCTTTGACACCGACCAGGTTTTCCAGTTCAAGATCGAAGTGCCTGAGGCAGGCATGGCCACACTGAGACGATCTACCTTTCATCGACGCATGCCTTCATTGAGTCATCGTCCCAAGACCAGCGCAAAGGTCCATATCAATGGTATTGCTTTCAACGAGGTTGCCATACACCTCAAGGGCGCGGCGGGCAGTTTCAGGTCAGTGGATGATAAGCCTGCCTTCACCATCCATCTGGACAAGCACATCCGGGAACAGGATTTCAAAGGTTACGATAAGTTTTACCTGAATAATTCCGTTCAGGACCCTACTTACTTCAACGAAATATTATGTCGCGAGCTTTTTGCCCAGGCTGGCATTCCCGTGCCACGTGCCGTCCACGCCACGGTGGAATTGAATGGAAGGGATCTTGGGCTTTACGTGATGCTTGAGGGCTTCAACAAGCGTTTTCTAAGGCGTCATTTCAAAAATGTGGACGGCAATCTCTACGATGGTGGTTTTCTCAATGATTTGACAAAGGATCTCAAGGTGAACAACGGAGCCGATCCCTTGAATCATGATGCCAAGGATGCCTTGACGACCGCTTTGTTTGAAACTGATATGAACCAACTGCTTCCCGGTATCGTGAAGTGGCTTGATATGGATTTATTCCTGACTCACCTCGCCTTGGACACCTTGACCTGGAACTGGGATGGCTATGCCATGAATCGCAATAACTACCGCCTTTATCACAATCGTGATACCGGAAAATTTCAGTTCATCCCGCACGGGATGGATCAGATGTTCAAACACCCCTATGGTGATATTTATCCCCGACACAAGGGCCTTGCCGCGCAATCCGTCATGCAACTACCACAGATTCGGCAGCAATATTTCCAACGTATGCGCAAACTTTTTGGCACAGTGTTTCAGCCCGAACATCTCATTCATCGTATCGAGCAATTGACGGCCGTTGTGGATCCGGAACTTAAGAAAAGGAACATGTATGCAGGGTCAAGACATCAACGCGCCGTCCTTCGTCTGAAGGAAAATATCCAGGAGCGTTCGGATTTTCTTGCTTTCCAGCTCTCAGCCCCGGATCGAGCTCTAAAATTTCCGGCGTCCGGTGTGATTGCGTTGAAAAAATGGAAGGCAAGCCGTCTTTTTGGAGATATCCAACTACGTGAATCAAGTGTACAGGGACGCTCCGTCCTGATGCTTGAGAGTGGTCGGGAACTGAGCATTGGACGCTGGTATTCCCGACAATTGCTTACCAGGGGAATTTATCGGCTCGTGGGCAGTGTTCGATGTGATGGCGTTGTTCCCCGCCCCGGGTAACACAAAAACCGGGTTCACGCTTCCCATTTCAGCGTAAAAAGGCA